>DATCTN010000009.1 GCA_036567965.1 Candidatus Kryptoniota bacterium | reverse complement strand
ACCGGTGTTCCTGCTTCAGCCTGCCGGAGGGCAAAGACGATCTGCTGTTCCGTGAATCGTTTCTTCATGTCCTGTAGGCTCCATTTTGTTAGTGCAAATGTACCCTTTTTTTCTCACTCAAAATGGACCAAGTTACGGGGGTCACAACCTTTCAAAAGCAATAGCTTCTTGGTTTCGCTGAATGTTCCTGCTTGTCCCGTAAGGGATCCTGCGGAAAGTCTGTAGAAGTATACTCCGCTCGGTAGATTGATTGCATTGAAAGTCACTGAATGATTGCCTGCGGTCTGGCGTTCGTTGACCAATGTCTCTACTTCTCTACCAAGGACGTCGTAGATCTTCAGTGTTACCATGCCATTTAGTGGCAACTGATAACTGATTAAGGTTGATGGGTTGAACGGGTTCGGATAGTTCTGGCTAAGCCAAAAGTGTTCAGGGAAATCTTTTGAGGGTCGCGTTACTGCGTCGATCATTTCCGATAGCTGTCGCCGCCAGACGCCAGCCCCGATGGTGGCGGCAAAGAGATAGCCGTTCGAGACCGCAAGCGAACTAACGTTTAGGTTTGTCAAACCAGTATCAACTGACACCCAGTTGTCACCGTTATCAGTCGAGAGAAAAACCCCTCCTTGTGTAGCAGCGAAAAGATTTTCCTTGTAAACTGTAAGTGACAACACTTGCAGGTTTTTCATGCCGGTGCTAACGGCAACCCAGCTTTTGCCTGTATCTGCAGAGCAGAACACGCCATTGCTTGTGCCGATAAACACCCTTTGGCCTAGCGTTGCAAATTGACAAACATTTGTATTCCTCCATGAGCTGTCGCTACGAGACCAGGTTCTCCCAGCATCGGTGGATTCGAACATGGCGCCGGGTCCAGCCGCAAGCATATTATCTCCGAAAATACATACCGCCACGAAGTAAGTGGCATCATGAGGATCTGAAACAGGTTGCGACCAGTCTCTGCCACCATCAGTTGAAAGATAAACCGCTGCGTATCCTCCGGCCAACATTTCTGATCCAGATACAGCTAAGGAGTAGGTACCCGCACCCAATATGGCGTTCCAGGATGAGCTTATGTCAGTTGAGCGGTAGAGTGTACTAGTGCTCGCGGCGAACAGAGTTTCTCCGGAGGCAACGACAAGACCAATGGAACCCTCAACATCACCGAGCATTCCACCTGATGTCCAAGAGTCACCGCCATCGGTCGATCGTAGAACACGGTTATCCCGCAAACATGAGACAGTAAATAGACTGCCCCCTGCCACGGCGATGGAATAAACGAGTGTGTTTGCCAAACCAGAATCGGCATCCATCCAGGTTGCCCCTTCATCTGTTGAACGTGAAATGCCCAATCCAAAGGTAGACTCAGCTTTGTCGAACATGGCGAAAAGATTTCCACCTGATGCCGCAACTGGCATAGCCATTTCCAAACCACTGCAGGTATTGAATGTGCACACGCTTCGCCATGTTGTGCCATTATCGGTGGATAGGAACGGAGCATTGAGTGTTCCAACAAAGATGTTCGAGTCGTCTATGGCAATGGAATAAACGGGGACGTTTGGCACGCTGGTGCCGGACCAATTGGTCCCATTATTGGAAAAGAATAGCCCCGTTTGAGTCCCAGCGAAAAGTCTCGTCCCCGAAACGGCAAGAAAGGTTATGCTGCTATCTCCCGAGACGGGATCCACTCGGCTCCAATTTAAGCCCCAATCTGAGGAAAGAAAGATGCCATGTTCAGTTCCGATAAATAAGCTGGTGTCCGAAACCAGAAGCGAAGTGATCGAATATGAATTGGTTTGGACCGGTCCGGCACTGACAACTGTCCACGTTTCACCCTCATCTCTGGAAAGGTAAAGGGTTTCCTGGTCGCCGGCAAAAACGTTTGTCCTTGACGCGGATATGCTAAGAATCTGTGTGATCGGAATCCCGTTGTTGGAGATCCCCCAGCTTTCGCCGTTGTTGGTGCTTACAAAGACTCCTTCGCTGGTAGAAGCGAAGATCTTTGAATCTGAAAAAGCAATTTGCCAAATATCTCTGGGAACGTTGCCATTTGAGTCTGCCGTCAGGCCATCGTTAACGGCTTTCCAACTGCTGCCACTGTCGGTTGAACGGAAGATCCCACCATTGAACGAAGTCGCTAAGAATAGATCCCCTCCCTTGGCTCCCGTCGCGTTTACCCAACCACCATAAGGCCCATTTGTCTGAACCCATTGGGCGGGCAGTGGACTTCTGGCAACAAAGATAAAAGCCGTCATCACTAAAATCAGCAGTCTGTTTTTGATAAGACGTCCTCCTTTCTTGAACCGTTAAGGACAATTGCAACTAACGCCCGAAAGCAATGAAGCAACCACAATATATAAAAATGCGGAGCACCCTTTTGAGTTTGCGAGTTGCAGTTCCCCGTCTCATTTCAATAAAAGAAGCTTCTTCGTGGCGCTGTATGTTCCTGCTTGAATCCGATAGAAATATACTCCGCTCGGCAAGTTGCTTGCGTTGAAATTGACCGATTTGTATCCCGCGCTTTCATTCTCATTCACCAAAGTCACCACTTCTCTGCCGAGCACATCATAAACCCTTAGTGTTACATGACTGTTCATCGGCAGCTGGTAATTGATTACAGTTGTTGGATTGAACGGATTGGGATAATTTTGAGAAAGGCCGTAGCTGGCCGGGATGCCGTTCCGATTTCCCAATCCGACTAAGTAGTAACGATTCCCGCCCAGCAGGAACTTTGTCAGCCTATAAACTGAATTGCTCAGGATATAAAGCGTATCAGACCAAATACCACTCGTGTCTGGAGCAAATGAGACTAATAATCTTAGCGTATCGCAAATTGTGACAGTATCGTGGATCGAGGCAACGGTGAAGTACTTGGTACCAGTATAAAGGGAGTCGATGATAAGGGAAGCCGGCGACGCGTTGGTAATCTTAACGGTGTCTATCACTACGGATCCCTTATGTATCGATGAATAGTCAATGCCGGATTCGTAGACCGATATCTGCGGAACGGCTTTGATCCCGCTTAACGGCACCTTGATTATGGGAATCGTCGAGTTGCTGAGAATGTAAAGGGTATCCGAATAGGTGACCGTCGTGTCTGGCTTGAACGAGATAGGGAGATCCAGTGTATCGCCAAAAACGATCATTTCCTGCACCGATGAGACTTTGAACCACTTCGTCTTAGTGTATACCGAATCGATACTGAGAGTCGCTATCGAACTGTTCGTGATTTTAATAGTGTCTGTCTTAGTGGAGTCAAGGCAAACCTGGCCGAATTCGACTCGGAGTTGATTCAGTACCACCTGCGGCACCGCTTTGCTCCCGCTCAACGGTACCTTCCTTAAGGGAGCAGTTGAATTCCCAAAAATAAAAAGCGTGTCCGAATATGTCAGTGCGGTATCCGGAGTGAATGCGACGCTGAGGCCAAGGCTGTTTCCATAATTGAGCGTATCATGGATCGATGAAGTAACGAACCACTTCGTGCCTGTAGTAACGGAGTCGATAATGAATGGCTGTGAAGCGTAGTTGGTTATTCTGAGTGTATCTAACTTTGTCGAGTGTGAAAGCACAGGGCCGAAAGCAATCGACCGATCGCTGAGTAAAACGCCTCCGACGTTGCTCAAATAGGCTGCTTGGACTTTCTGCCACTCCTCCGAGGAATTATAAGAGGCAAGGTCGGCATCATTCCAGATCAAAGACCCGACCGGGAGGCCATCGATTTGTGAAATAACGGATGACTGACCGAAATTCTCAGTCAGGTCGGTGAACCTGGTTATCCCGCTCCCGTTTTCCGTCTTGTATCCGGGAATAGTTTGCGGATTATAGTCACCATAGATGTATTTACTCCCGGTGATGTTCGGCGGCGGGACGGAGAAAAATCTTGGATCCATCCACTGACTTTGAGTCCACTCTCCCATGCTCGTCACCACAGATGCGTCGGCGATTCCGGGAGTCTGCATGTTGGGGTTCGCGGCCGATGTTTCCTCTTCGACGAATCCGCAATCGGGAGATGCGTAACCGCCGCCGGGCCGGTACTTAGAGAACGAAGCCTGAGTACGCTGGTTCATCCATTCAGCCGGGAGGTTATTTATTTTCCATGGCCCATTCGAACTTAGTTGCACAATCAGACTCAAGTATGAAGGGGGAGTCCCGAGCGCGGGATCCACGAACGTCGGAGATTTATAATACCCGTTGATCAGCAAAGAGTCGTCATAGTTAACGTTGTTCGACACATATACTCTCATGTTACACAGAAACAGGTCTGAAGTATAATGCGACGAATCGCCGGCATAATATTTCTGTGGTACCACTACTCTGTATTTGGCGTTGACTGAATCGATATTGATTGTGCTCATGAATTCGGAATCCGGATCCAATCCGGCATAATAAGTTACATTTGTATCTTCACCGACCCAGTTCTGGTTGACAAATATATTATTGGTGATGTAAAGCTCATGGTAGAACGGGGAAAGGAGCCAGTCTTTCATGCTGTTGATGATGGTATTGTGGTTGAAGTAGGCAAAGTCGGTAAGCTTACCTTGCTGGACACAGAACATCAAACCGGGTGTTGTAACAGTATTGTTTTCGAACCAGAGAGTGTCTACCGGATGGTCGCATTCGAAGATTCTCGATCCCCACCACTGTTCCTCATTGAACATATTGCGGAAATAGGAGTTGGTTATGAAGACCTCAGCCTCATGGGGGTAGCCGCCGGCGGATTCATTTGGGTTGAAACAATCGAAGAGCGCATCTTTGCTGAATTCAAACAGGCAGTTGTCGATTGTCAACCTTTGAGGCAGGTTGTTGGCCGTACTGCAGGAGAAAAGGTCCATAGTCTGGGATCCATCCATCTCCATGGTCTGGTAATGTATGTTCACCAACTTAATACTGCCGCAGACTTCGTTGACTGTACTTGTACCTGCAGAAAGACCGAGGCCGACTCCCATGCCATTAGTCGGCTGTACCAGGATGATCGGTTTCGTCGTTCCGTAGCTTGATGGTACACCTACTATTGTCAACGTGCAGCCGGGATCGTACACATTGATAGGAGCCAATTGGTAGTACACCTGTCCTTCGTAAAGTGCGTAGACCCGGTTGGGATTTCTCCTGGCAGTGCCAATAGTATCATTGTTGATGGTCGTTTCCGTCGAGCCCGCGTTTTCCGCGCCGAGAAGGGTACCGCCGGGGATGTAGATGGTATCCGCATTCGCCGCTATTGTGCGAGCATGGTACTTCGTTCCAGCGTTTGCAAAGCTTGAAACTACCAAGCCAGCTACAAAGCATAGTATAACTTTTGCTCTCATTTCTCTCCTCCTCACTTGGTTGAGACGATTGCAAAATAGATACTTGAGACCTCTATATTTTTGGTCTATTTCTGCTTACGTTCCGCGTTTTCTCCGGATATTTTAGCGACTTTCATCTGATTAAAACTAACTTCCTTGTCTGGGTAAACGAACCTGCCTGCAGTCTGTAGAAATACACTCCGCTCGGCAAGTTGCTTGCGTTGAATGTCACGTAGTGGTTGCCTGCGGTCTGGCGCTCGTTGACCAAAGTGGCAACTTCCCTTCCGAGCACATCGTAAATCTTTAAAGTCGCGTAGCAACTTACTGGCAATCGATAGCTGATGACCGTCGACGGATTGAGCGGATTGGGAAAATTCTGCGAAAGAGAGAATTCTGCCGGAAGATCGCCATCTGTTTCCTTGATTCCAGTAATCATTTCAGACAGCGTTCTCCGCCAGACACCACTGACGGTCCCCGCAAAGAGGTTTGTGCCATTGACAGCAATAAAATCAACTTCTTGGTCGATCAGCCCAGAGTTGACTGCTACCCAGCTTGCCCCGGTATTCGTGGAAAGATAAACGCCGCCGTCATAAGTGCCGGCAAAGACGTTCGTGCCGGAGACGGCAAAACCGCTGACAGATCCATTTGTCAATCCGGTGGCAGTCCAGGTTGCGCCGCTATTAGTGGAAAGATAAATACCGCCGCCATAAGTGCCGAGAAAGATATTTGTGCCGGAGAGGGCAAAAGCATCAACAATAGTATTCGGGGGCAATCCTGAATTGGTTACTGTCCAGCTTCCACCATAGTTGGTCGACAGAAAAACACTGTCGCTGGTTCCAGCAAAAATATTCGTGCCTGAGACGGCAAAAGCGCTGACAAAAGCGCTTGCTGGCAATCCTGAATTGACCGCAGTCCAGCTTGCGCCGTTGCTTGTCGACACAAAGACACCCCCGCCATTAGTCCCGGCAAAGAGATCTGTGCCTAAGACTGCAAGGGCGTAGACCTTTTTGTTCGTCAAGCCTGTATTGACCGCTGTCCAGCTTGTGCCGTTATTCGTCGAGAGATAGACACCGTCACCATAACCCCCGGCAAAGAGATTCGCGTCGGAGATGGCAAAAGCATCGGGCACACAGTTTGTTGGAAATCCTGAATTGACCCGAGTCCAGCTCGCGCCGTTGTTCGTCGATAGGAGGACACCATTGTATGGCGTCCCAGCGAAGAGATCTGAGCCGGAGGAGATGATACTACTAATAGCAAGGTATGGCACGCCGATTTGAGTCCAGCTTGTACCGTTATCGGTGGAGCGAAAGACACCGCCGCCATTAGTCCCGGCGAAGAGATTCGTGCCCGAGAAGGCGAGAGACCCGACAGTGGTGTTCGTCAATCCTGAATTGACCGCAGTCCAACTTGTGCCGTTGTTGGTCGAGAGATAAACACCGTCACCAGAGGTCCCGGCAAATAGGTTTGTGCCTGAGATCGCAAGAGTTTTGATAGTGACATTAGGCAAGCCAGAATTGACCGCAGTCCAGCTTGTGCCGTTGTTGGTCGAGAGGAAGACACCGCCCGAACTGGTTCCAGCAAATAAACTTGTGCCGAATAAGGCAAGAGATGCCACATTAATGTTCGTCAAGCCGTTATTGACCGCTGTCCAGTTTGTGCCATCGTTAGTTGACAGGAACACGCCACCACCCGAAGTCGCCGTGAAGACATTCGTGCCGGAGAAGGCAAAAGCATTTATAATATTATTCGTCAAGCCGTTATTGACTGCTGTCCAGCTTGTGCCGTTGTTAGTAGATAGAAAAACTCCGCCGCCATAAGTGCCGAGAAAGATATTTGTGCCGGAGAGGGCAAGAACGTCGATAACGTTATTTGTCAAGCCGTTGTTGACCGCTGTCCAGCTTGTGCCGTTGTCGGTGGAAAGAAACACTCCGCCACGATTGATCCCCTCAAAAAGATTCGTTCCGGAAACCGCAACACCCATGACATTGCCGGTAGTCAAGCCGTTAACGACCGCAATCCAGTTTGTACCATTGTTCGTTGACAGAAAGACACCGGAGCCAAAAGCTCCGGCATAGATGTCTGTGCCGCCTGCCCCGTTGGGAGAGACGAAAAAAGAATTGACGTCACCACCGTAAGGACCTGTTTGAACCCATTGAGCATCCAATGGATTCATGCCGGTGAATAGGCAAAACAATACAAACAGGAACCCGCCTCTGCGGACATTTCGTAAAACATTTTTCATGTGCATCTCCTTTCTTAAAATACCGGAGGGCAGTTGCAACTAACGTCCGGCGAGCAAAAGTCCGTGCCGTCCATCGAGATTTTCTCATTAAGGGCGGCATGAGGCGACCACGACATATAGAAATGTGCCTGCGCACCGAAGTGCCTGCCTGCACGAAGCGTTTCGCGTAGGCAGGCTTCGGCACACAGGTGCGGAGCGTCTTTTTGCCGCGTGTTCTCTGCAGCCGCCCGAGTGATCATTCTAACTCCTTTGCCCAAGCAGGCATGGCTGGTCCTATGTGCTTTTTTACCATCTTTAATTTCCCGCTACTCAATTCTTCAAGACTCCAGATCCATTGAGTATTGCCTTCCCGTTCTGGATTCGCCTGCACGCTACACTTCAGTCGTCTAATCAGAACATACGAGCCGTTGATAAACTTGTAGGTGTCATCTTCTCTGTTGAATGTACCTGGGTAATCAACAGAGAAAGTTTTCACGGTACGGTTAGTCAAATCGAATTCTGGCTCATCATTGAGTTGCGAGGACATTCTCTCGTCCCGTCCAAAGCGCCCTATTTTGGGGTTATACAACCAGTAAGAATAACTGCTTCTACCGAGGATTTGATGCATACCAGTCAATAACATCAGATCGCCGTATCCATCGTAGTTCAAATCCATCATCCATAATGGCTCTACATATTCAGACTGGTCAGACGAAACACCGAAGTCATCCTCGATGGTTTGGATAGTATCTCCTGTCTCGACATCTGACACAACAATTTTAAGCCATTCTCCGCGATAAGCCATGTAATGGAAACTGTAATTGGGCATTGTATCATTTATCGTCAGGACGTAAACAGTATCAATGACTATTTCGTCCTGCAAGGAATCTGACGGTAGTCCCTGAGCCTTAGTTGGAAACGGCGCAAAAAAGAGAATTGCTATTAGCATTGAGAGGATTTTCATCCCCGCAATCCTCCATTCAGGCGGTTGCAGATAACGTCGGCCGCATGACGCCGTG
The DNA here is from genome assembly GCA_036567965.1 of Candidatus Kryptoniota bacterium. Lineage (NCBI taxonomy): Bacteria > Pseudomonadati > Candidatus Kryptoniota > Candidatus Kryptoniota bacterium. The sequence goes on along the minus strand of DATCTN010000009.1, from coordinate 16,075 downwards.
CCGCCGTTCCATGAAATACATATGACGGCGGCATGAAGCGAGAACGATATATAAAAACTACGAGCGCCGTGATGCGGCATGTTAGGCGCAGGCACGCTAACGATCAATGGAGTCTTTGGTGGTTGTTTTGAATATGTTGTTCACGAGCTTCTTTATTGTCTCATGAACTGCGAACTTCCCATGATGCGTTTTCTTGTATTCGTATTCATGTTCCTCCAGAAGGATGTACGTTCCAAAAGGTTCACCAAGAATCGCCTCTTTGTTTACGGTTGTTAGGTCCATTCCATAAGCATCCTTTATTATCCTCTTGTTCACAATCCGAAGCGAATCCGACACCATCCGCTTCGAAGTGACCGTTTGAATATCTCCGCCATGGTCACTTCGATCGAGTTCAACAGTCTCCATCTCGCCGTCAACAAGCACCTTCTTTTCGTAGTCAAAGCGATCACTGTAAACGTCCTCGATCGTGACAAGAGTGTCATGTTCGAACCTGTATTTGGAGTACCCACCTCCCGTTCCACCCAATGAAAGGCTTTGGGAGGTTATGGTTCCGTCATTACCACTTGATAGCTCGCTCAAGCCTGATAGTTCCTCTGAATACTGGAAACGATTTTCCTGCGGTTTGAATAACCATACATTGCTCGGCTGCAGCAAGTTGTAGTCATCCTCGTGAATCATAAGGTCCTCGTACCTGTCGGAATTGATATCAATAAACTCTATCTCATGGTGTGAATGCCCTGAGTCTGGTATCTCCTGAACGATATTGCCTTTTGCAGGATCAAATATATTGATGACTTGAAAGTACTCGAGTTGGCTGGGAGCCGCGTTGGTGTCATCCAGCGTTATCGTCTCAAAAATGAGTATCGTGGACGCACCGATGTTAACAGTATCCATCCTGTCCAGCACAGTATCCGTCACGGCATGATCGAAAACTTGGTCGTGATCTTGAGCAAAGCTTGGATTGCAACAGCAAATCGCAACCAATACGAACAGTATGTGTTTCATCATTTTCCTCATCAGTGGCCAATCATCTATGATCAGCGTGCTTGCGCATAACGTCCTGCGGGACAAAGTCGTGCCGCGCTCCTTGTAGCCTATTATGTGCGCGGCATGAAGCGAGATCGATTCTATATAATAGTCGAGCGTCGTGATTGCCGCTGTTAGCCGCTGGCACGAGACGATGGGCATCATTGATAACCGCCTTTCGCAGGAGGAAGTGCCTTGTACTCTGGTTTGGAAGCAACGATGTCCCCTATCAATTGTGTTATGCTCTCGATGAAATACTTGTACTTGTTATGCGTGGCAAGCTCAAGCCCACTATCCCAAACCACCGTCTTATCTTTCCCGTTATATTTTACCCGCAGAACTTGCGTACCCAGATTGGGAGATATAGTTTCGTTGGCAGGGAATTTATAAATAGTGTCAGGTAGAGAGAAGAACTTGTAGCGCTCCAACGCAGTAGCGATGATTTCCTGTTCTCTGGTTGTCAGCCACATTGTGGTCTTCACGGTTCCAGGGATGAGATCCTTCTGGTACGTTCCGTGGAATGTGTCCAACTCATCAAGCGCACCTGTGTGAAGAAATATTTGAACAAATTGGACATCGTGGCTGCCCTCGGACGAGGAAGAAAAGAGACAACAGCCCGCGAATAACAGGCATCCGACCAATGGAACGAACATTTTCACATTTGACTCCGAAACTTGATCTGAATAAAGCGCGTCTCGTGCTTGCGGCTAAGGTCCATCGGCTAAATGTCTGTGCCGTTGCGAAGTACTAATGCTGCGTAGCATCCAGAACGTGAGCAACGACATGAAGCGAACACTATATATTTTCATGATGAGCGTCTTTTAGCCAATTGTTAGCCGCCGTTACTGTATGTTTTTTAGAATCTTCTCTTCATATTCTGGTACATTAATCGACTTCACCATATCTATGATGAGCTGAGCTTTCCATACGTGGCCGAGTTGCAGTGACTCCGTAATTACGATCCCTTCCTTCTTCCCAGTTTGTAGCTCTTCAAGGAACTTCTTCTCCTGTAACATTTCCATGCTCGCATAGATACCAAGAAACTTTTGAACGCTGCCGACACCTGTGCCGCCCTGCTCCATCTCGTAGGTCCCATAAGAAACCGCGAATACTGGCGATCCTGACATCCCAGGAAAGGCAGAAACATCGACTACAAAAAGTGGTTTACCTGAGAAATCAACATTTGGTTCGGATGCGATGCTACCCGTCTTCCAGATCGGCAGAGCATTCACGGTGTCCTCATAACCGTAGGGGTAGCCAACAAGCGTAACTCTTGAAGAAGGACGCAACTTTATCGGGGCCTTTGTCCATTGTTCAGAGATGCCAAAGACTTTACAGTCCTGATAAGCACCAGAGGCTAACGGTATGATCGCTACGTCCGCGTCAGGGTAAAGCTTACTAAAAATCCAGGTGGGATCGCCGAGCTTTGTAAATAGTGGATAGCGAACCTCTTTCAGGTTACCGGTATTCTTTTCATCCTTGTGGAAGAAAAAGATGACGTTATCCCCGATGGGGGGCTTCCTCTCAATGGGGGCGGAACCCGTGAGAACATGATAATTTGTAACTAGAAAGATCACCGTCATGTTCTTTGCCGTGTCTTGCAAAGCATAGTAGAAACCTGTTCCCTGAGAAACCACAGAATTCCCCTTCAGTAGCAAGACTGGCGTAGTAATCATCGAGATATGTTCAACATTGGGCTGAGCGTTCATAGGTTGTACCGATAGTAGAATTGAAATTAGGAGAATAAATACTTTCATTTGCTCCTCACAGTAATGGCGGCTAACTACTTGGTTAACGTATTCGTTAATCATGCTTATTCGGTTTGGTTAACGAACTGTTTCGTTTATTTTCTTCTCGATTGAAGTCCACGACATCATTCCCACGGCCCTCGTGTCGATGGGAGAATGTAATTGCCCTCCGTGTAAAGATCAAAGAACGAATTAGCTCAGATAGCGCCGGTCATTTCATCAGCAACAGCTTCTTGGTTTCACTGAATGTTCCTGCTTGTCCCGTAAGGGATCCTGCGGAAAGTCTGTAGAAGTATACTCCGCTTGGTAGATTGCTTGCATTGAAAGTCACTGAATGATTGCCTGCGGTCTGGCGCTCACCGACTAGCGTCTGCACTGCCCTTCCGAGAACATCATAAACCTTCAATGTCACAAAAGCGTTTGCGGGTAACTTGTAGTTAATAGTCGTTGTGGGGTTGAATGGGTTGGGATAGCTCTGATCAAGTTGATATGCTATGGGTATCTTCTCCAACGAGGGGTGTACATTGACAATGATTTCCGATAACGGCCTTCTCCACACTCCTGCGCCGCCTGCCCCTGCGAAGACATTATTCCCGCAGACACTAAGGGCAAGAACTTGACTGTCTATCAGTCCGGTATTGATTGCGCTCCAGATAATACCGCTATCGGAAAAAACAAATACACCATCAGAAGTGCCCGCGACCAGGGCATCGTTGCCTGCGGCAAGAGAAATAGCGGAACCGGTCAATCCTGAAGACGTATTGGTCCAGCTCGCACCGAAGTCGGTGGATCGAAAAATCTGATTGTAAGTTCCGGCAAAAAGATACGAACCGATCACCGCAAATGAGTATATATCAAGTCGTGTAATTCCGGAGTCGACTTGAGTCCAATTCATTCCGGCATCAACTGAACGAAGCACCCCGTCTGAATCTGTGCCTGCGAATATGACAGACCCAATCGTAGCGAATGCAGTAAGCGATGATTTCGTGTATTCTGAATTTACCGGAGCCCAACTTCTGCCATAATTGCTAGAACGAAAGAGGCCGCCGGTTGTCCCTGCTAAGAGGACCGAATCAGATGCGAGTATTGAGATGACGACCTTATTTGTCAAGCCGGTGTCTATTGCGTTCCAACTCGTCCCGTTGTCACTGGAGACAAATATTCCCTGCCAGCTGCCGACAAGAAGACTAGTACCATCTGTCGCAAGCGAAAGAATACCTGTCCTTGTTGGCAAATTGGAATTGATGCAAGCCCAGTGTGTTCCGCCGTCGCTGGAAACAGACAGGGTTCCTCCGAAACCGCCCGCAAAGAGGCTAGTCCCGCTGGAGACAAGGCACGAGATGAATGCATTTGCCATTCCCGAACTGGTGTTCGTCCAAGTCGCACCCTCATCAGTGGAAAGAAAAACACCCCGATTCTCGGTTCCTGCAAGAAGATTGGAGCCGCTCACAAAAACACGATGAACGTTCGGGTCCATTGCATCTGAAGAGACTTTCGTCCAGCTGGCGCCATTATTCGTTGAACGGTAGATGCCGCCGCCATCTATGGCTGCAAAAATCTCCGTGCCTTTTGCTATGATAGACTCAACGGTGTATCCCCCGATGGACATCCCTGAGTCAGCCTCAGACCAGCTCAACCCATTGTTCGTTGACCGAAGCACATAACCAATTGTCCCTGCGAATATGCTGGAGCTGCTGAAGGTGATACAGAAAACACCCGGTATGGTTAATCCGATGTTGATTGGAGTCCAGCTTGTTCCTTTGTCCGTGGAGACGAAGAGCACATTCTGCAACGTCCCACCAGGCCACGGCAGTGTTCCGGCGAAGACACTGCTACCATTCACACCTAGAGAACGAACGTCAAGACTGGTCAGTCCGGAATCGACTGCTGTCCAGCTTGCTCCATTGTCTGTAGAACGAAATATCCCGTGCCTCGTGCCAGCGTACAGGTCAGTGTTATCAGCGCAAAAGCAATTTGCCTCAGGATTCGACACCGGGAGATTTACCGCGGACCAGGTTGCGCCATCATCGGTGGAACGGAAAATACTGTTGTTAGCAGCGCCGACAAAGAGTTGGGATTCACTGACAGCAATACAAGTGATAGATAACTCCGCCAACCCTGAATTGACTGCGGACCAATTCGCCCCACCGTTGGACGAAAGGAAGACGCCGCCCGACGTGGCTACAAAGAGCGCGGAACCGTTTTCTGCAAAACCACGCACAGGACCGCCGGAGGGTCCGTTTGTCTGTACCCATTGAGCAACCGAAGGACTCGTGCAAATGAAGACAGCAGCGACCAACACCATGAGACGAAGGATGTTTTTCATGACTCTTACTCCTTTCGTAAGGCGTCAAAGACAACTGCAGCTTACAAATAATTATGCTGCGATGTCAGCTAATATGGGTGGTGTGAAGCGTCGACATAATACCACCTCGCTCGTAGAGAACCCAACGCAACGCTTGTCTTTCATGACGGCGCATTCCCGCAGCCCTATCGTGTCGTTGGAAGAATGTAATTGCCCTCCGTGTAAAGATCAAAGAACGAATTAGCTCGGATAGCGCCGGTCATTTCATCAGCAATAGCTTCTTGGTTTCAATGAATGTTCCTGCTTGTCCCGTAAGGGATCCTGCGGAAAGTCTGTAGAAGTATACTCCGCTGGGTAAGTTGGTACCGTTGAAGCTTACGACGTGTTTCCCTGCGTCTTGATGTTCATTGACTAGTGTTTTGATTTCTCTACCGAGTACATCAATGAGCTCTAATGTCACAAAGCAGTTCGCCGGCAACTGGTAAGTGATGACTGTTGAAGGGTTGAACGGATTCGGATAGTTCTGATAAAGTGAGCAAGACCTGGGAACGGCATCTCCATTTCTGCCAATACGTGTCGATGTTGTACTCCCCGGCCAAGGCATCACACATTCACCGGGAGTTGGAGCGGCCCCTACGGGTAAAGCGGAAAAACTATTTACTGAAATGCTGTCGCGCGGATGATATTCCAATATCACCATGCAACCGTCGCCGTTTCCGTCTCCTAGACCGTACCCGTTTGGATTCAAGGGAAAGTTTTGATAGTCTGCTACCAATTGGTCGACGTTAAAGCCATCGAGATCGGGCGAAACCATATCCTCAAGGTTGTAGGATTCCTCAACCATATGCCCACAAACCACCAATCCTATGTTCCGATTCTTCCTTATGAAGTTTTCCCAGAGACTGTCACCGCTGTTTGAGGAGTTGTCCAACTTGTATGCCTGGGGGCCATACTCAAACGAGATTCGGTTTTCTTGATCCTCAAGATATGCATGAGTGGCAAGAATGACCTCTGCCTCTGGGTGACAGTCAAGAACAGAGTCCGCCCAACTCAAAACGGACTTGCGGGGAAAAAATTCCAATGCCAAAATCAAATACTGCTGATTCTGTATTGAAAAAGTTATGTAGTAATTCTGTGTGGAGTCCGGGCAGGCACCTCCGAACCAATACTTGCCACCATAGTGACTAGGCCCGAATAACTTATTGAACTTGGTATCAGCTCTCGATCCTGAGCTATTCAGAGAATCGTAATCGTGGTTCCCTATACAAACGACATAAGGCAATCCTGTACTATCGATTACATTCCAACCTTTCACCGCTTCGTTCAACTCACTGTCCACGGGCTCATTAATATTGTCTCCCAGACCAATCACGGCTTTAATGTTCCGGTTCGAATTATTGTCTCTGACCCAATTCGGCATGCTCTCCCAGCGCGCATGGTCGTATTGTACCATGTTCTGGATATCCGGGAAAAGAACGATCATGAATGAATCCGCACTTGCCAAACTTGGTGTGAATCTCGCCGTATCATGGTAACTTTTGCCCGCTTGCGCATCGGTCTTAACAATTGAGAAGGTGGCAATCACGAGTGCAGCTATTATCGGCTCAAATGATCGCCGGAATATCGCCACGCCGGCATGCCCCCTGTTCTCACTATGGCAAGTCACTTGCATAATATCATCTTCATTGTCTTAACATAACCCTGAGTTGACAAGCGATAGAAGTATACCCCGCTCGGCAAGTTGCTCGCATTGAATGTCACCGAATGGTTGCCTGCGGTCTGGCGTCCATTGACCAGAGATTCAGCTTCTCTTCCGAGAACATCAAATACTTTCAGGACCACAATGGAGTTGGTGGGCAATTCATAACTAATGACCGTTGAAGGGTTGAACGGATTAGGATAATTCTGAGCTAAGAGAAAGGGTGGTGTTGTTCCAATAGGTTTGCGGATTCCACTGACGAGATTCGTCATCATTGGGCCAAGCGTATCTTTCAAAAACGGGCACAAGGTATAATAGCTCGAGCTGTCTGGATAGCCATAATCAGCGCTTACAAATCCACATTTATAACCCGTTGAGTCTGAGCTCACCTTAAGCGAGGAGAAATTGAACCCGCATTTGGTAACAATCTTTTCACCATTGTAACTACTGAAATGAAAAACTCGAACACCCAGTCCCTCGAACATATGAATGTACTGACCTGATAGTGTGTCGAACACAGGAATTGACCCGATCCCTACCATAGTTTGTAGCGCCAAATAAAGCGGGACACCTGATTTCGCATCACAAATCTCATAAGTTATCTTAACCACGGAATCAGGTTGGAGAAATTGATCGAGCCTGACACCTGTGAATCCCCAAGTAAAACTAATTCGGCTTGTGTCATCTTCAAGTGTTATGGTGTCCGACTGAAGGTAGTTAAAGACACTATCCAAGGGAATGCTTGGAGGAAGTGAATCATAAGGGATGAGATTAATTATCCGTGTAGTACCGCCTGTCGTAACCCACGGTGGTCCCACCTCAATTTGTAGCGATCCCGCTGTTTCGTTAGTTCCGTAATTGTTTATGTATACGTATCGGTCGTGTATGGTCCAGAGTTGCGCTTGCGCATCCCCGAACTGTGCAAACAACAACAGGAGTAAACTGGAAAGCAAAGTCTTTTTCACGTTCTTCACTCCTTTCATTCCATTCAAGAAGTAACTGCGCCTGTCTCAGCGCATCGACCCGCTTATTTCAAGAGCAACAGTTTCTTTGTATTACTGAATGTTCCTGCTTGCAGCCTGTAGAAGTAGACTCCACTCGGTAGATTGCTCGCGTTAAAGACAACTGAATGACTTCCTGCCCGCTGACGTTCGTACACCAGTCTGCTTATTTCTTTTCCAAGGACATCAAAGACCTTAATTGTAACGAGTGCGTTTTCCGGCAGATCATACTTGATGGTGGTAGTTGGATTGAAAGGATTCGGAAAATTCTGGTGAAGCTCAAAGTGGAATGGGATTACGCGTCTATCATTTGGCACCGCGGTCATGATTTCATCCAACGGCCTGCGCCAGACACCGTCACTCAGTGTTCCGGCAAAAACGAAACCGTCATGGACAATAATTGAATAGATACCATAACCCTTCATTCCCTCGTTCGAGTTCGTCCAGGTCACGCCCCGATCGGTGGAGAAGAAGAGCCCAAGGTTTGTTCCGGTGAAGAGGATGGTATCATAGGTGGCGAAACAGAATGAATAAGCGTCAGCCAGCTCAATGTCAGCAGGCTCCCATATCCCCCCTCCATCTGCCGACTTGAAAATTCGTCCGGACTGGGTAGCTGCATAGAGATTTACGTCGTCCACAATAACTGCGTTAATGGGATAGCCTCTATATGCCTTACCGATATAGTACCAGCCGGTACTCGTACGGACGTAGCGATCTATGCCATCTCCACGCCTGCCTACAAACAAAAGAGAATCTCGAGTAGTCATCATCTCGACGGCCGGATATGTTATTCCCGAATCTAATGACATCCAGGATCGCCCCTTATCGGTCGTGGCGAAGACGCCTGTCAGTGTCCCGGCAAAGACGGCGCTGTCGCCCTCTGCAAGTGATGTAACAAACCGATTCCCAAGAGATGAATCTGTGAAACGCCAGTTGGCGCCGTTATCTATAGAAACGAAAACTCCACTTGATGTACCGCAGAATAGAAGCGTGTCTTCTACTGTGAGGGAGGAAACCGAGTAATTTGTCAGTCCATTGTTGATCGGTGTCCATTTATTGCCTTCGTCGGTTGTCATGAAATTTCCCGCGTTGGTTCCCGCGAGAAGGTTCGACCCCTTCACAATAATGCAAGGCACATTTGTATTTATTGTACGGAGATCTACCGCAAACCAGGTCGATCCCAAATCCGAGGAAGAAGCAACTCCGTTCCCGGTGGCTACAAATACGGACCCGCTGAGAACTCCAAACGAGTATACCCAGAGACCGACGGACCCGGCCGGTAGGAGTCCGGTATTCGCCTGCTTCCACGACTTTCCATTGTCAGAAGAAGCACTGTCACCATGCTGCTGACCACCTTAATTGTCATTCCCGAATCAGACTCTGTCCAAGATCCGCCGTGGTCTGTTGAAACGAAGATTCCGCCCATTGTGGCGGCAAACATGTATGCGCCTGAGACGTTAAGGCTCGACACGAACTTGTTCAACAATCCAGAATCGGCGGGCTCCCATGTGACTCCATTGTCAAAAGAGCGAATGATCCCTCCGCCATCGGATGCACTGAGAATGAAGCCACCGCTGCTGGCAAAGCTTGAGACCTGAGCGTATGAGTAGACGGAATCCACGTGTGTCCAGGTATTGCCGTGGTCTGAGGAGCGGAAGATGCCGTTTCCGTAAGGCGCGGCGAATACGATTGAGTCAATGCTCGCAACATAGCAGATCAGGGTGTCGAGGCGCTGATCTTCACCTGCCGGATACCAACTGGCACCATCGTTTACTGTGCTGAACAACCCCTTCGAAGTAGCTGCCAGAAGGGTGCCGTCGTCGTTGGCCAAAGCGTAGATGTGAATGCTCGGGAGGTTTGAACTGACTCGCTTCCACGATACGCCGGAATCAGTTGAAAGATAAACTCCGTCATCTGAGACGCCGGCAAACAACTTCGTTCCCACAGTCGCAAAGCAATTCACGATAGGCCCCCCGTATGGACCGTTAGTCTTGACCCACTGAGCATGAAGCGGCCTTCCAAGAAGCGATACGAGAATCATGTACGTTACTAATCTTAATGCACTTTTCATGACCACACCTCATATCTCTGTGAAATCGTACTCGGCTGGTGTCTTATATAATCCAATCGGTATAGCCTCGCAGCTTCTTCCTGATGTCTTTATCGAAGCGTGCCAAACCCACATCTTTCTCATTGATTGTAATCCACGACATCATTCCCACAGCCCTTTTGTCGATGGGAGAATGTAAATCTCCTCTAAGTGAAGATCAATGGAACGAGCTAGTTCAGATGAAACCAGTCATTTCACCAGCAACAGCTTCTTCGTTTCACTGAATGTTCCTGCTTGTCCCGTAAGGGATCCTGCGGAAAGTCTGTAGAAATATACTCCGCTCGACAAGTGGCTCGCATTGAATGTCACCGAATGGTTGCCTGCGGTCTCGCGCTGATCGACTAGAGTTTCGACCATTCTTCCAAGGGCGTCATACACATTTAAGACTACCAGAACACTGGTTGGCAAGTTGTAGCTAATGACCGTGGATGGGTTAAAGGGATTAGGGTAATTTTGATCAAGGTGGTACACGCTGTGAATAGTTGCAGTCCTGGTATCGACAGCGGTCATTTCAGAAAGCGGTCTTCGCCAAATACCGCTCAAAGTGCCAGCAAATAGATCCGTTGCGTCAACGCCAAGGCAAAAAATGAGCTTGTCAGATAGCCCCGAATCCACTTCTGTCCAGTTTGTACCACCGTTTCTCGAGAGAAATACACCACTGTCGACGGTTGCTGCAAATATACTTTGCCCATTGAGAGCTAATGCAACGACAGGGCTTCCTGGAAGGTTCGTGTTAACGTAAGTCCAAGATACTCCCGCATTTCTAGAGCAGCGGATTCCGGTTAAAGACAAGGTTGCAGCGACGGCTTCCGAATCTTTTGCGAAAAGAGCTGTGACATTATCAAAGTGTTTGGCGAGGGAGTCGAAAGGAACTGTAGGGTCGGCAAATGTCCAAGTCTCGCCTTTGTTTGTTGAGAGGAAAAGTCCTCCGTATCTCGTTCCAGCAAGGAAGTTTTCTCCTGAGATTGTTAGGAAATTCACCTGGCTCACTGTGTCAAGACCAGAGTTGATTGCGCGCCAACTTCCACCAGAATTTGTCGAAAGGTACACACCATGATTTAGGAAACCCACTAATACATAGGTGTCGTTTGCAGCAAGGCACAATGGGAAATCGCTCGGCAATCCAGCGTCTATCGCTAACCAAGTCACACCGTAGTCAGTGGAGTCCAGCAGGCTATTCGAGGAAGAACTATTAGTCGCGATGAAGACGTCGGTCTCGTTGGCCCCAAGAGCGGTAATATTAGCGGGAGCTATGCCAGGGTTGATCTCGATCCAATTTGTGCCGTTATCGGTTGAACGAAAAAGACCGCCATTGGTTCCCGCGAAAAGAACTGTATTTATCTCCACAATGGACCCAATCCGAAGATCCTGGATCCCAGCTTCCTTAACCCATTGGGCCGGTGAAATTGCCGGCAGCAACATCAAAATGAAGTTAGCAATAAATATGGAAATCGTTTCTAATGAACTCATTCCAAGCTCCCTTCCTTGCGGTCGCAATGGCAAATTTCTCCTAACTTCTGCGCGAATCACGCCTGCGTGCTGAAGCCTGCCTACGCGAAACGCTTCGTGCAGGTAGACACTTCGGTGCGCAAGCATGTTCGTGCGCCGCTTCTTCCTGATGTAGAGTGCGCGCCACGAAGCCTGTCCGCCGTCCCGCAAGGCGGGACTTGCGGAAGGCGGGCGAGCTGGTTAAGCACTTCGTGATTATGATCGCTGTTGCGTCTGGATGGAACATGAACGCCCGTACTTGGCAGTCATGCTCTTCGTGATCATTGAGATTCCGACTTACCACTTTTTCAGCCCTAATATCTTGCACAAATTTAGACTGATCCCGAGTGAAAGACAACATTAACCACTTTACTTACTAAATGAATTTCCCAAAGTCGGGCGAAAGATGAAACGTAACGTGGAGGAAGGTCGTGTGCGATAAAGGCGGTTCTGCGATCTTCAGTAACGCCTCGAAGTCTCCTGTCTTCAGTTGAAATCTAATTCAAGGTCAGGCCACTGAAGGATTGACGATCGAGGGTGACTTGTAACGTGCTATCGACGGCTCAGAGCATCACCAAAACTGTCATCAAAAATGTTGCCAACTTAACCAAAATATATCGTAAGCGTATAAGCAAGAACGCGATTATGCAAGAACCAAACGGTTTGAAAACTTCTTAGCAGACTACGGATCTGAGGGTTGGGGGTTCTCGCAAAGCGATCCGCCTCTGGCGGAGAATCACTCCAGGCGCACTGATTGCGGCATTTCTCATGGGGGTGGACGTCTTACACTGATTTATTTCTGTCAGAGTCCGGTAAAGGTTCGGATTGTAAATCCCTCTGTGACCATCCCTTGCTGATATCTACTGTCGATGATCTTAGCGCCCTTGCTCTTTACCCCACCAACAGCTAAGTGAATTGTCAATGGCACAGAACCTAAATGCAATTCATGTCAAGAAGCGGTCTGACTAGATCTCTATCAAGTAACCTTTTTTCTTTTTCCGGCTCGCGATGCGCCCCGAGCTGTGCCTAATACTTCTCTCTACTGAAGCGATTGTTTTGCTTACGGAGATCGGCAAATTGGAGAATTCGATTTCCGGATTTTTGTCCTCCGCGAATTCGAGGCGGAACTCCACCAGTGCGGCAACGGCGGACTCCGATACGCTTTCAATTCCATTGAAATCGAGATTCAGAGTGGTCGAGTTCTTCATATATTCGTCAGACCGTTCTCTCCACATGGATATAACATTTCTGACAAGCCTTTCTGCCGAGTCACGCGAATTGAGTTTCTTAGGGATTGATCCTGCAACACGAACAGTAAATTCAAGATTCTTTTTCTCTCTCATAGGTCTCCTAAAGGATCAATATAACACATTCGCTGCAGGATACCGCATCGGAGTTGAGCACGGAGTTTGATCTCCCGCTGGACCGCCCTAAGAGCCGTCCCTGTTCGATTTCACATCCATGCGCTCGATATTCTTCGTGTCATCAGAGTCTCTACACCGGCTTACCTGTGCGCGCGTCTCGGTGATATTTGTCCTCACCCAATGAATTCCATTTGCCCCATCATCGATCCATGTCTCAATTTCCTGGAACGGAGGAGAACTTCCCCTCGGGTTTTGCAGGTCGCGATCTATATTCTTCATTCTAGATTGATCCGTTTCTTTATGAGGTTCTTAACGCCACTTATGATGACGCTTGATTTCATTTGCAAACGCAAAAGCTTGTTTCTCATCGTTGAACCAATCCGACGAGATCTGCTTCTTGAAGCAGAGAAACTTGGTCCAGCACTTCACCACCCACGACGCAGGATCGGATTCACGATGGATCAGCTCGATGAAGCAGTCACGGGCATTCGATATGACTAGGGTTTTCAAGAGCAACTCGTCACAATCAGCCACTTAGGGCTCCAAGCATTTCCATCTGTCCCCTGAGCCGATCCGCACAAAATCACCGATGCCAGAACCGGTTCATTCAATTTATCTTCCACCATTCCCGTCTTCAGATCCAATCCTCTTCCCTCCCATTATAGATTGTTGTCGTATCTCGCATCGACAAGCGGCACTCCAAAATTAGCACCGCCTGGCGACCGAGAAGCATGCCCTACCTAGAGGGTGCTTAAAACGGTTTTCATAAGTCGGCACCAGCATCGGAATGCGACACACTCGATTGTCCAACCAGTCAAGATGAGTGAATGCCAGCGCGCCTCGACTTTGCTAATCCGTTTCTTAAGAGAAACATCCTGAAACGCAAATATCTCCATGCCAGTGAGTCATAGAGCCTGTGAACATTCAGCCAGTTGATCGCAGTGAGACCCTTGTACTTTGCTGATATGCCGTCCACCAACTCGCCCAGCGATTTTCTCCAATAGCTGACGCTACCGCTCCATAGTTTTCTCAGTAGTCGTCCGATTCTTTTCAGTTCCATTTCTTGATTTCCTTTCTCATGTTCAGCCCACCCGTAAAGATCAAGGGATGCAATATTGAATAAGTTCATATTGAAAGACCAGCACGTGATATCAGGATCCCTCTCCATCCAGTAAGATGAAGGCTCGACGCGATGGTTCCACCGCGGGATGACTCCAGTGAACGGAGAGTAATTGTTAACACGGAGTTTAACTGTCGATCACAGATGCACTTCTAACGATGGCCTTGAGGGTCCCCTCTGTGTACTTGTGGTTCACCGACTCGAGACGGTTATGCATAGAGAGTTTCTTCATGATGTTCTGCACGTGACCTTTTACCATCCGTGTCGGCGCGTGCAGCTTCCGCCCTATTTCCTTATCGGTCATGCCATCGCCAAGATATCCGAATACTTCCTTTTCAGTCTTGCTCATGCGCACCGACTCCGTCGATTTTATTCTCTTGCTCTTGATCGCATGCTCGACAATCTTCGAGAAGAGGGAATCGGAGAACTTGGGCGGGAGAGCCTGTGCACCTTCCGCTACTGCGCGAATCGCCGCCAGAAAATCGTCGAAGGTAGTATCCTTCAGAACAAAGCCGGACGCACCGGCATTCACGTACTGTCTGATGTCGCCCTGCAAAGGAGCAAGGTCCATCACAACTACTTTCGCTTCTGGAAATTCCTTCTTCACGATTCCAACTGTATGCAGACTGTTTTGACTTCGGAGATCCAGATCTAAAAGGATGATATCAGGTTTCATCTGGTGAATCTTAAGGATGGTACTGTCGATTCCATCTGAAACGGCGACTATCGCGATATCTTCCTGTCGCCTGAGAATCGCTATTAGTCCTTCGCGGAGTAAGTGGTTCTCTTCGATAAGCAGCAATCTCGTTTTTTTCATATAATGCTCCGGCATTTTCGCCTCTTAAATCGTTCGGAGAATTCGGTGTCTTCCTCACTCCATTTCATGAGGCAGGAACGATTTTCTAAACTGGACATGGTAATATATTACAGGATCATAAGGGGGTATTCAATCGTCCAGGAGGATGAAAAGCGGACTAATTCTCTTCAGAACAGATTTATTCTTCTATCAGGGATATGCTTTCCTCCGTCTTCACAATATCCTGGTTCGTAAGAGCATACTTGGCAATCTGAACCCTGGACCGAAGGAGGAGTTTTTCGAGGATATTGTGCACGTGACTTTTCACCGTGTAGGTGGAGAGGTGAAGCTTATTCGCAATTTCTTTGTTTGATAATCCGTCCGTGATCAGTTCGATCACCTGGCGCTCCCGCTTTGTCATTCTGACGGATTCGATGACTCGTGGAGGGATCGCGCCGCTTACAGCCTGTTCCACGATCTGCGAAAAGAGCGAGCCGGTCATGAGCGCCGGCAGAACCTTTTTACCGTGGGCAACCGACCGGATAGTTTTCAGAAAATCCGCGGTCGTGGCGTCTTTGAGCACAAAACCGGCCACTCCAGCCCGCACGAACATCAGTATTTCCGCCTCGGTAGGGGCCAGATCCATCACAATCACTTTTGTCCCGGGAAAATCTGATTTAACCGATTTGACGATCTCGAGACTCCTCTGGCTCCTGAGAGCCAGATCGAGGAGGACGACGTTCGGTTTCAAGTCACGGATTTTTTGGAGAGGCTTTTTGCCTCGACCGCGTTCGGAGACAACCTGAATGTCGGGTTGTCTCTTGATAATCGAGGTAATGCCCTCGCGCAGGAGCGGATTATCCTCGATGATCAGTACTCGAATCTTATCGGCCAAATGTTCCTACCTCCAGGTCAATAGCTCGGGTTCCCGGCCGCACAACTCTAAGGCGGAATCCCGCGGCTTGACTCGAAGACAAGTTACGGATTTGGACGAAGTTGTTCAATCACTCAAGGAGTCATCGACTCTGATGGGAGGGTTGGTATAAGCTTTTGCTGGAGTTAGATCAATGTGGGAAAGGCGTCAATAGCTCCTTCTATTCGCGGTAAGATGCTTCAATCCCGCCTGTCTCCCCTCTGTTCCATTTCCCACCGGGACCAAGACGGGCTCACTTGCAGGACTACTTATCGCCCGGCTGTTTTCATCTTTGAGGTAAGCATTAGGATCATGGTACATTGCTCCCGGGGGAAGCCAGTCCCAAAGCGAGCCAAGATCCTTCCTTATGATGTCGGTATAGAACTTTGGAATTTCCGTCGTTTCCTGCTCGAAGTAACGCCGGAATTGTTCATCGGTGTGCAGCAGCCGCAGGACTTCCGTGAAGTACTTGATTCTCCCGTATCCTTCGGATGAGACCGCCCGT
>DATCTN010000008.1 GCA_036567965.1 Candidatus Kryptoniota bacterium | reverse complement strand
GCCCCGTGCGGGCGCGTGGATTGAAACATACTCGATAAGGTCGAAAGGTGCGATCGATATTAGTCGCGCCCCGTGCGGGCGCGTGGATTGAAACCCTGTCGACCTGGGCCCAGCAACAGCGAAATCAGGTCGCGCCCCGTGCGGGCGCGTGGATTGAAACGCGGTTAACGCGGTGAGCATTTTGTCGGATGCAAGTCGCGCCCCGTGCGGGCGCGTGGATTGAAACCCAGATGAGATGAAACAATGGGTAAAACTTCGAAGTCGCGCCCCGTGCGGGCGCGTGGATTGAAACCCGCTAAATCCCGTGGTTTTTGCGGCTTTTGAAAGTCGCGCCCCGTGCGGGCGCGTGGATTGAAACAATGGGTGGAAGGGAACACCCCCTGGATCTCATAGAGTCGCGCCCCGTGCGGGCGCGTGGATTGAAACTTTAACAAGTGGCATTTGACGATCATCTCCGGCGCGTCGCGCCCCGTGCGGGCGCGTGGATTGAAACCGGTCCTTGCCACAAACGCGACGCCAAATTTTGTGTCGCGCCCCGTGCGGGCGCGTGGATTGAAACGGTATCTCCGATTCCCAAAATCCATTTTGTGCCGAGGTCGCGCCCCGTGCGGGCGCGTGGATTGAAACGACGAGCTGACAAATATTCCCTGGATTTGTTACGGTCGCGCCCCGTGCGGGCGCGTGGATTGAAACATGGGCGATGTCTAGCGGGAAGAAGGCCCTGCGAGTCGCGCCCCGTGCGGGCGCGTGGATTGAAACCCTTCATGGACACTCACATGCTGAATGGCATGACGGTCGCGCCCCGTGCGGGCGCGTGGATTGAAACATTCCCGTCCCGATGCCCCCCGTTGTTTTGGGAGCGTCGCGCCCCATGTGGGCGCGTGGATTGAAACTATAAGCGGTACGGAATCTTTCCTTGCCGCGGGCGCGCCGACTTACACGGGAACGACGACTTGCAGCTTACGTTGCGAGGGTTTCAAGAAGTTCAAAGCATATCTGGAATTGGATGTCGAACGTCGCCAAGATTAACTTCCCGGGGCTGAATTCTTCCCTCATCTTTGCGATATTTCCAACAAGGTGGAACTGTGGCGGCTATCTACATAATCATAATAATACTTGTCAGCGCCTCGGCTTATTTTATTGCGTCGAGCTTCTCAAAGGGGAAAAAGAAATAGACTATGCACTTCGTCAGGGTGTCCGCTTACGTTCGATCACAGCTGCCTTGCTTATTTCTCTGGCCATATTGGGTCGTCTTTGCTGCGGCCGCTCCTCTCGATGTTTAAAGCGATGCTCGACGCGCGGGTGTTACTCGTGGAGATAAATCGGTGAAATCAATGAAAGGGCATGCATATGAAAAAGTCGTTTCTAGTTTGGTTCGTGCTTGGCGTCGGCATCTTCCTGACCAGCGAGGATACTTCGTTTTCTCAGACGTCGAATTACGAAAAGGCGCTCTCGTACTATAGCCAGAATAAACTCGATCAGGCGTTGCCCTATTTCGAGGAGGCAGTGGCGGAACAAAAGGGGAATCCGGATGTTTACGCCTGGCTGGCGGAGACTTTGAGACGGCTCAACAGGAAGCCAGAAGCAATCACAGCTGCGCGAAAGGCGCTCGCCCTGAATCCATGCAACAGTTTTGCTCATGAAGTCATTTCGGATCTCGAAAACCCAATGTACGGGGAATGGGAGGAAGCGAACGAAGACTCAAGCTGGATCCACCTGAAGGAAGCGGTTAGATGCGATTCGTCAGATGGAAATGCATGGATAGATTTGTGGATCGCGGGGATCAAGCGGCAGAACATATTGCTTATGGATGAATCGGCGCGACGAATGGTGGAAACAGGCTTTATGACTCATACGATACTTTCGTACGCGAGGTGGTTTCTCCGTGCCCTTCCGCCGGACGCGGTACTCATCACGAATGGAGATATGGATACGTTTCCCCTTTCGGCTGTACAGGTGTCGGAGGGTTTCCGGAAGGATGTCGCCGTTGTAAACCGGAGTCTTCTCAATACTTCATGGTACGCCAGATTTGTTCGCGACATTGAAAAGGTTCCGCTCCCCTATAATGACAACGCGCTCGACACTCTGACGGCTGTCAGGGATTCTTCAGGCAATATCCGGACAGTCTCCGATGGCATCCTTCAGGCATGGCTCAGAGAGAAACGGGAGGGAACATTCTCGCGGCCGCTGGCTGTCGCCTGCACAGCGGAACCGGGATTTCTAACGTCAGATTCAACTCATATGACTTTTGCGGGACCTTTTTATATTTGGACTGCCGGTCAGCGGGCAACAAGCTTAGACACATCGTTTGCACTCGCCAGCTTCGACGATGTCCAACCCGAGGAATTCGAGGGGATGTGGGCGAGTATGCAGGACAGGAGCTCAGTTCGTATATCCAGCACGAAGACCAATGTGATGAACGTTCTTTATGTTGCCTCTATGCTGTCGAGAGCCATGATGGATGCCCGCAGAAATGATGCGGCTCTTCACTGGCTCACGTGGGCTGAAAAGTTGAACAATGCTTGTGAACTCGGACCGGTTTACACCAAGTATATCGACGAGATCAAGTCTGAGCTGAAAGAAGCGAGAGATCAAAAATAGAAGGACTCGAGTTCAACCTGGGTGGCGTACCAGATTTGTTGCTCTCCAAAGTCCCCGATGGAATGTTGCGTGACACGCTGACTCTCACCGGCTTGTTTAGGAAGACTTCAGCAGGCATTCATCGAACTGGGACACGACTAAAAACTTGACATTTTACATTCCGCCTGTTACCTTTTCGCAGGTAGAAGGGCTTGCGGTAGTAATAGGGAGATTTCGCGAGGGCTACTGCTGGATGACCTGAATACAGCAAGAACAACGTGGGCTGATTTGTAATGTATTCAATCTGATTCGAGAACTGCCGCCATTGCGAGCATAACTCGCAGATATTTCCTTTCTGCTCAAAAGGAAGAATGCGGCAGAAGACAAAAATTTTTGGGAGGCTGTAATGAAGAGAACGCTGCTCGCAATCGTCCTTCTCGGATTCCTTGCTCCGTACGCATACTCGAACGGAGTCGGAATCATCGACGCGCAAAATGCTGTTTATCTCCGTCTCGATTCTTCATCAGTAAAAGTGTCCGTTCTTAGCCAGATCTCGATTACTACGACGACCCAGTACTTCACAAACACACACGCAGGTACTCTTGTGAAGTACGCATTTCCTCTCTCCGAATCCGCAAGCGCGACACAGCTGCGGTACATGCTGAATGGGAACTGGTACTATGCCGGCGTGGCAGGTACCAGCCAGGACACCACTCTTCCGGGTGGAGGGACGCCTGACGCGAACCTTATCTCATATCTTGGGGGCACGCCTCTTTATTATTCCATTCCTGATACTATACAGCAAGATTCCAGCATCGCTGTCGAACTAACCTACGTCGAGCTTCTACCGTACTCCTTCGGCAACGTGGATTATTCCTACCCTGCGGATTACCACCTGATCCAGTCTACTTCGATAGATGTCCAGAGATTCGAGTTCCATCTTAGCTCACCGCGCACCATCGACAGCATCAAAGTGATGAGCGGCCAGGTGGTGGACATGCTTGTTACCTATGGCGACAGTGCGATCGTCCGGATTGTTCTTCACGAATCGGCTGCTAATTCAAATTATTTGGTCCGTTACTCACTTAACGCGCACGAGCTTGGGCTGTTCGCATTCAGTTCCGAGCTGCCGGACACGCTCGTCCCGGATTCACTTGGAAACGGGTTCCTGACCTTCATAGCGGAACCGGATCCGTCCGCGACAACGGAAACCATATCGAAGGTTTTCACTCTGATCATTGACAGGTCTGGAAGCATGACCGGCACCAAGATCGATCAGGCGAAAGCGGCCGCGACATTCATCGTTAATAACCTGAACGAAGGCGACAGGTTCAACCTCATCGATTTCGATGACGTCATCACATGTTTCAGGCCCGGTCATGTTCTCTACACTCCGCAGACGAGGGACTCCGCGCTTGCGTATATCGCATCATTGTATGCACGCAACATGACGAGCATTTCAGGAGCATTCTCAGCTGCGGTACCGCAATTTGCAGCCGCCAACGACAGCACCGCGAATATTATCATCTTCCTCACCGACGGCCAGCCGACCTGGGACATCACCGACATAAATCAACTGGTCCCGTTCGTCGATTCGCTGATCATCCGGACCGAAACAAATATTTATCTCTTCTGCTTTGGCATCGGTGATGATGCGAACCAGCAGCTCCTTTCCCTTCTCTCGTCTCAGAACCGCGGGTTCGCGCAGTTCCTCGGCGACGACGAGCTGTACTCGACGATTACTAATTTCTATATGTCGATTCGGAACCCGGTTCTTCTTGATAGTCATATTGCGTTCGATCCGCCGGTCATTTCCGAGACTTTTCCCGATTCGCTCCCGAATCTTTACAAGGGGAAGCAAATGATAGTGGCGGGGCGGTACAGTTTGCCGCAAACAGTGAAGGTTACTCTAAGCGGAACTGCGCTCGGTCATGCAGTGAACTACAGTTATAACATTCCGCTTTCCGATTCGCAGGTGGTGAATTACCAGTTCCTGCCCAAAGTGTGGGCGAAACAGAAGATAGAAGCGCTCCTCATCAGGTATTACGCGGCCGCTTCCGGTTCTGAACAGGCAATCGCGCTGAAGAACCAGATCGTTGCGCTCAGCCAGGCGTACGGGGTTATAAGTCCGTTTACAAGCTTTAAAGGAAGCGGCGGCGGTACCGGCGTGGTTGAGGTTAAGAGCCACCGACCTCCCATCAGCGGCGCGGCGTCTTTCGAACTGATGGGGAATTACCCGAACCCATTCAACCCGTCCACATCAATCAGGCTGCGGTTGAATACGAACTATACGGGCAACATCGACATTCGAATCTATAACGTTCTAGGTCAGCTTGTCAGGACGCTTCACCTTCAGGTGAGCGGACCGGGTGTCTACGATGTCTACTGGGACGGCCTCTCGTGGAACGGTAAGAGCCTTCCGAGCGGTATTTATCTTTATGCCGTCGATTTCAAGAATACGATTCTCGTCGGCAAGATGAACCTCTTGAAATGAATTGAACCAAGGGCGCCGCTGTGTATTGCGGCGCTCTTTCTTCTCTGTCATCCTGGACTCATTTCAGGATCTATTTCAAACGAAACCCGGCTGAGAAGAGGCAGCAGCGCGGGCAAACGTTCGGTTGCCGAAGCGAGTTCGGCATGACAGTCTGGTCGTGGTTTGTTGGGGCTTTTCCCCCTTTCTCATCCTGAATTTAATTCAGGGGCTGATTCAGGGTATTACGCTTACTCGTTGTGCGCGAAAAAAAAGCGGCGCTGGTGCGCCGCCTTATTATGAATGTAACTTGGTTAAGTCACATGCCAACAATTTATTTAAAGGTTTATCTATCTACCTTTACCGTCTCCTGTTGTGGCTTCCTCATATATGTTCCGAAAACAAAATCCCATAACGGAGAACTCACTCCGTAATTCCCGTCAGGATCCATGTAGTGGTGCCGCATGTGCTGCTGCTTCAGGTAAAGTCCCACCTTCCCTTTTAATCCGAAATGGTGAACGGCGTAGTGAGTTAGGTCGTATGACAAGTAGCCCAATATGAATCCCGCGAAGAATGGTGGGAGATAATGAGCGCCCAGAATATTCTGGAAAACAAAATAGAACAACACGGCGAGCGGAATGCTCACAATCGGGGGCATCACCAATCGTGTTGAATCATTCGGATAATCATGGTGTACACCATGGAACATGAAATGAATTTGCTTCCCGAACGTGCTCTTCGGCATGAAATGGAACACATAACGATGGAGTGTGTATTCAGTCAGACTCCAGACTAGAATTCCAAACAAAAGTAGCGGAAGAACATAGTATAGACTAATGTCGGTGACGATTGCCCTATAAAACATATAAGCGACAACCGGAAAATAAATTATGGCCGGAACGGCGGGGTGCACATGCGAAAAGAGTTCCAGGAACCCGTTCTTGAACATTCGAACAGATTGATCTTGGTTTGATACGTATCGCTTCATCGCTCTCTCCTGTTATGTAATTCCTGACGTTGAAACAGCAGAAACATCCTGCTATTCTCATAAACGCCGATAACGCCGGGAAAATTCCCGGGCTCCGGGCTTCCAGATGTTCAGTGATTCGATCCCCGAAAAGCCGGGCTTACTCTTTTTCGGCTTTTGCGTTGTAGACGATCTTCCTGATCGTGTCGAATCGCAGGTACGGGTATTCGTCCTGGATCTTCTCGATTGCGTCGCCTACGCTCATGTAATTCCGTAAATCCTTGAAACGCCGCTTGATCTGGTAGTCTCTCACGGCCTTGTAGTCCAGAAGATTGTTCTCTATGAGCTTCTCGTAAAGCTCGTCGCTAAGAAGATCGCTCAACGGGTTCTCGATCTGCTTCTTCTGAACCTTTTTGCGTTCCGAGGGGAGTCCGCTGATCTTTTCCATTTTTCCTTACCTGTTTTAGTGAGACTCGTTTTCGTGAATCAATATCAAAGTCTCGCTTTCCCCTCCATTTGTGTCACAATTCGTTTTTCTTTTCGCTCATTGCAGACCTGAAAACTTCATAAACTAAGACGCCTTCGACGGTGAAAAGTTACTCCACAACAAATTCCAGTCGTAACGCGCATCCGGTATTGTGGGCTCTACTGGACTCGAACCAGCGACCTCCTGCGTGTGAAGCAGGCGCTCTGAACCAGCTGAGCTAAGAGCCCAAGAGGGTCACCTCGTAGACCAGCAGGAACCCGATCGAAACACCGAAAAAGCCTTCGAAAGAACCTCGAGACTCAGCTTTCTGCAAACCTGCGAATCCGAGCACTATACACTCTTCGAAGTTGTCCCTTGAATCGATCTTCTGCCCTTTGGATGATTAATCTAACAAGAGGACAGGAATTAAGCAAATCGTTACTTGCTGTACGTCACTCGCCCCTATTTGGTGACTCAACAGACCGGCAATCCGGAGTGTTTCCCTAGCATTGAACTGTTGTGATATCCGACGATTATACGGCTGCTTTTTCGAGGACCCTTATTGCGACATCGTACTTCTTGAACGGTGGAAGCAGGTACGCGCCGGCGACAGACTTTTTTACCTCCCTCAGGATGTCAGCCGAAATTTCAATACCGGTCTCGGTCGCCTTCTCTCCGCTAGATCTCATTTTCTCCCTGATCCTGGCGGGGATGCTTATCCCGGGAATCTCATGATGGAGGAACTCGGCATGTTTAAAACTCCTGAGCGGGAGTACACCGAGTATCACGGGTGTGTGCATCGGCTCGACTGCCTTCATGAATTTGGTAAATGTCTCCATCTCGTAGATCGGCTGTGTGACGATCACATCGGCTCCCGATTCGACCTTTTGGGCGAGTTTGTCGATTTCATACGCGAAGTCGTCAGCCGAAGGGTTCGCCGCGCAAGCAATCATGAACGAGGTCGACTCACCGATGGGGTTACCCATGGAATCGCGCCCGCAGTTCATGCTCTTGACGATCTTTATCAGACCGATGGAATCGATGTCGAACACCGATTTCGCCTGTGGCAGATCGCCGATCTTTGCCGGATCGCCGGTGATGACAAGAATGTTCCTGAGATTCAGAGCATGAGCGCCGAGCAAATCGGCCTGCAACCCGATCATGTTTCGATCACGCGTGGTGAGATGCGTGATCGCTTCTATCCCTGTTTCGGTCTGGACTCGATGTGAAATGACGAGCGGACTCATCCTGATCCTCGCGCGGGCACCGTCGGTGATGTGAACAGCGTCGATTCCGTTCTCTTTGCAGAACCTTGCTCCCTCGATAACGCTTGAGATGTCGAGACCGCGTGGAATATCGAGTTCGACTGTGGCGACAAATTTTTTTCCGATCTTTTCCGACAGTGCCGACTTTGAAGGCGGCTTTGTTTCGACAGCGATCTCGCCGGGCACCACCCGCTTCCTGACAGCAATCGGCTTCCTCTCAATTTTCACTCCGCGAACCGCTTCGGCAATTGCGCGAATATGCGAAGGCGTAGATCCACAGCACGCACCGATGATCGTGACGCCCGCTTCCACAAGCTGCTTGGCGTATGTCGCAAGATATTCCGGAGTGGCGTGATAAATCGATCTTCCGTCGACGAGAGTCGGTATTCCGGCGGCGGGCTGCGCGGACAGGATTACGTCTTCCGAGTAAATCGACTTTATAATTCCATACATTCTCTGCGGGCCGACAGTGCAATTGGAGCCGACGACATCAACACCCTTCGATTTAATGTGTCTCACAACTTCCACCGGAAAGTCGGTCGAGAGTATCGCCCCGTCCTCTGAGAACGTCTTCTGCGCGACGATCGGGATGTCTTTGGAAACTTCCTTTGCTGCATCGATCGCCTCGTCGAGTTCGTTCAGGTCCAGAAATGTTTCCAGGATCAGGAGATCGACGCCGCCTTTCACGAGGAGCTCGATCTGTTCCTTGAACACCGCTCTCACCTGGCTCCTCGTCGTTTTGCCAAGAGGTTCGAGGAGCCGGCCGCTCGGCCCCACAGCACCTGCCACGTACACGTTGTCCTCAGCGGCACGCTTCGCGATTTCTACACCCGCTGTGTTTATCTCCTTTAACTTGTCGGCAAGGTGGTACGCTTCCAGGCGCATCCTGTTCCCGGAGAACGTATTTGTCTCTATGATCTCGGCGCCGGCTTCGATATACTCGCGGTGCGCCCGCTCGACTATGTCAGGGTTCTTTATGTTTTGTATTTCAGGCGGCTTCTCGTCGTACTCGTAAAGCTCGAATAGCGTTCCCATCGCGCCGTCGCATACGATGACGCCGTCCTTCAATCTGTCCCGGAAAGGCTTTTTCATTATGAAATCATCTGAAATTAGATTCTACAAAGTTAGAAATTTCCAGGAGGAATTCAAAAGAAGGTAACGTGAAAGTTGCGGCTGAGGTCGGGAACCGGTTTAACCTGCTTGACTGCGACTCACCTTTTGTGATACCTTCACGCGAATACGTCAATCGAAGGTGAGTCGCAGTGGCCTATCCTATTTTGTGAGGAGCATCTTCTTTGTTATCGTAAAGCCGGGAGTACTCAATCTGTAAAAGTACATACCGCTCGCGTAGTTCGATCCGTCGAAGCTCGCCACGTGGTGCCCGGCATTCTGCTCGCCATCTACAAGTGTCTCTATTTTTCTTCCGAGCACGTCATAAATAGCCAGCACGATGTGACTCCGGAGCGGAACGTCGTAACCGATGACCGTCGCGGGGTTGAATGGGTTGGGATAATTCTGGTCGAGCCGGTAAGTGGCAGGCGCGACGGGATGGCCTGCGACTGCCGTAATGGACGGCGAGACTGCGGACGAGGTAAATGCGTACTGTGCCCACTTCGCGTAGTACAGGAGAATGCTGACACTCGAAATGTAATTGATCCCCTCGGCACCGACGGTCGCGATAACAACCTCCGCCGTGTCATTGAGATTCATCTCTATAGGTCCGTGGACCAGTATGATCCTGCGCCCACTCGGCGTATTATATTTTCCGTCGACAAACCCTGACCGCGTAACGGGATTCCCTCCAAAAACGTAGTTCATCTGGTAATTGTAAGGAGGCGGAAACCCGCTGTAAAGCGGAGCGAAAGCTGGATATTGGGGCAATGGGAGTGCTCCCCTGAAAAGATTAAACATCTGACACGTCCCGTCATAAGATCCCAGGTCGGGATCCGATATGTTTGTTCCGTCCCAGAACGACCAGAACTCAGTCATCGGAACGTTATAGAAGTATTTGTACCCCCTTCTCCACTTGAGGTCGATGATCGCCGAATCGGATAAGTTACCTGTCGCGCGAGCGCTGCCATTGACGATCACGTATCCCCCTGCTGGCGGAGCGAGCCCAAGAGGCGAGTACACACGGTCACTGTCGACGCCGTTGTAAACAAACCCGATATTCATGGTAGAGTCACATCCCGCCAGATCGTTCCCGCCGTCTCCGTCGTCGACGTCCGACCACTGCGCTATGTACATGCTGTCGATGTGTGCGTTCGCCGTAGTCGATGTGGTGCCTTTGTAAATGAGTTTCACTTGCTTGTAAAACATATTGTCGAGCTCTTTGTAATCAGTCGAGGGCCATGTCCATTCGGTTATCTGCTCCTCTATTCCGATGGGCGGTGAACCATACAATGTCCATGTGACGCCGGGATTTAGATCGTTCGCAACCAGCCATATTGTCTGGGCAGCTCCATCGATCCCCGGTACGTCTACATCAGACTCATATTTTCCGTCTCCGTTTACGTCGACATACGGAGCACCTCGATCTGCCGGCCAGTTCTCCCAGTCGCTCGCGTAGTTTGACCTCAGCGAGTCGATCTGTGATCCTGTTACTTCCGTCAAATCTTCCTGAAAGTAAGCGGCAGCATCCTGTGTCAGTTCTGCTGTCGCATAATCGGGCCGGACCCTCCACACTTTATTCACAGCCGGATTCCCGGCGTCTTCAGGTCCGATTACCTTTCCATCGCTTCCGACGAGTATCTTCCCCGGCTGCATGCCGGTAGGGTAAGTGGTTCCTCCGATTCTGAGAATTGGAGATGAGCCGTCGCTTACAAGTCCGCCGAATACGATCCCGTCCTGGAACACGAATCCGGCATTGACACCTTTCGGAAAAGCGCCGTTAAAACTGCCGTTGATGATTGGTGGAAATAGTGCGTCGGCCTGCACCCAACTTGTCAGATTGTTTGCATCGATAAGTGTGAGACTCTGACCAGCAACTGATTGGGCGCGGCGCGCTTTTTTCTCATCACCGCGAATCCCCGATGCGAATGCGAATTGAAAACATGAAAGCGCAATCAAAATGATTAGACCGATAACGCTCAACCGATCCAGGTTGCGGCTGTTAAGTAATTCACGATATGTTCCCATGATCTATCTCGATATTTATTCGGCGTTCTCGCATACTCTCCGAATCGAGACGCGGTGAACCTTCTAGCTGAATATTAGCAAAAGGCAAATTTCGCGTCAAGTCGGTGTGGGCTACTTTCAAAGAGGTGTGATATCGACAAATTCTCTCACTGTCATTCCCGCGTGCTTTTAGCGGGAATCTGTTTCCATTTCCGCTCTGGATTCCCGATAGGAGCGTTCGGGAATGACAATTGTG
The DNA here is from genome assembly GCA_036567965.1 of Candidatus Kryptoniota bacterium. Classification (NCBI taxonomy): domain Bacteria; kingdom Pseudomonadati; phylum Candidatus Kryptoniota; species Candidatus Kryptoniota bacterium. Next base: position 132,022 of record DATCTN010000008.1, on the reverse strand, counting down.
TTTGTTTTGAACGCGGTTGAGTATTCAACGATGGGACATTTCAGTAGCGTCGAAGAAGCCCACTACCGTCAAGTCGTGATGCGAAGCGCCTCGCTCCATTCTTAATTTTCTAAAATCGAAGTTGCGCTCAGTGCAAATACCGCGCACACCAGGTCATTCTATTTCTATCACTTCTCCGTTTTTCTTTCCTTCGACGCTTTCCACATATGCGGCGGCGAATTTTGCGACGGGTATTCCGGTGGAGGTGTCCATGTCGAGCTTCTTCAATGTTTCCGTAGCGAACGGCGGGCTGACCACATTTATTCTCACTCCGTGCTTAAGCTCGAGCGCTGCGGCGCGAACGAAACCTTCTAGTCCGGCATTCACAATGCTTATCGCGGCGCTCCCCGGTATCGGATGTCTGCTCAAGGTCCCGGCTGTCAATGTGAATGAGCCGTTATCGTTGATATGACTCACTCCAAGCCGAACCAGGTTTACCTGGCCCATGAGCTTGTTCATCAACCCCAGATGGAAATCTTCATCGTTAAGTTTCTCGAATTTTCCGAACGCCGCATTTCCAGCGGCACTCACCAATGCGTCGAACCTGCCGACTTTCTTAATCATCGCTTCGATGGAACTCTTCGAGCCGATGTCGACCTGCAGATCGGAATCTCGCGCGTGAGAAACTATGATGACATCGTGCCTCGGCGAAAGAGATTTGAGTATTTCACTCCCGATCAACCCAGTAGCTCCTACCAGAATAATCTTCATCGTCTACTCCGATTTTGTTTATTAGCAACAGCATGTTCCATAATCGGTTTCAAGCGGTCAGATCTCCGGGCGAGATTTGGCTGCTTCAGGGTTTCATGATTAAATTATTCCGATCACAGGGATTTCTCCCTCGAATTTGTATCCTTAAAAGGCATCTCAAATGAAACAGACTTTCTTCGTTCTCTTTGCTTTAGCATCGGCAGTGTCGCCCGGGTATAGTGCAACAACAATATCCCTCGACGGTCACTGGAAATTTGCAGTTGATTCATCGGGCGTGTTTACGATCGACAGCGTCAGCACTTCGGCGTACTGGCGCGATGCATTGGTCCCACTCTCGTGGCAGGAACAGTTCTCAGATTTGCGCAGCTATCAGGGCGTTGCGTGGTACGAAAAGGAATTCGATCTCCCCAAACTGAAGAAAGACGAGGCGGCGATCCTTCATTTCGGAGCAGTCGACTATCTTGCAAAAGTGTTCGTTAACGGGAAACCTGCGGGTGAACATGAAGGCGGGTACCTCCCCTTTGATATCGACATAACAAAACTCATTGATGCGGGAACGAACAATGTTGTGGTCCGTGTCATGGATCCGTCAACTTCGAAGGACGGCACCGAGGGGATAATTTATTCTCAGATTCCTCACGGCAAACAAAGTTGGTATGTTCAAACCAGCGGACTCTGGCAGAGTGTTTTTGTCGATGTGAAACCAGCTTTATATTTCGAAGAAGTGCACGTCACTCCGTCCGTCGATGGAGGAGTTTCTGTCGATGGAATGCTGAGCGCGCTTCCGCAGACGGCACGTGAAGAGAAATGTGCGATTTCGATTTTCGATCCATCCCAAAAAGAAGTGGCAAGATTCGTGAAGCCGATCGCGTCCGGAACGGACTCGTTTCGATTCAGTTTCGAATTGAAGAGCCCGCTCCTCTGGGGCGTCGACTCACCCAACCTTTATACCATCCGACTTGTCCTCGTCGACGGCGATACTGCTGTCGAGCGTTTCGGTTTCAGATCCTTTACTACCAACGATGGAAAATTCTACTTGAACGGTAAACCGATTTATTTGATGGGCGCGCTCGACCAGGATTTTTATCCGGAAACAGGTTACACTCCTCCTTCATTCGAGTACATCAGGGACGAAATGCTCAAGGCGAAAATGCTTGGACTGAATTTGCTTCGCTGTCACATAAAAGTCCCCGACCCGCGCTACCTGCAGGCCGCCGACGAAGTAGGAATGCTCGTCTGGTACGAAATTCCGAACTGGGACGATTTCACTTCCGCTTCAGCGAAGCGCGGCATCGAGACATTCGACGGGATGCTGGACCGCGATTGGAATCACCCGTCGGTCGTGATCATCAGCATCATCAATGAGAGCTGGGGCATAGATCTCAGGGATTCCACCGAGAGAGAATGGCTCAGGAACACATACGATTACGCGAAGTCGAAAGCGACCGGCAGGCTGATAGAGGATAACAGTGCATGCTGTGACAATTTCCATATGAAGTCGGACATTGCCGACTGGCACACCTATTGGGCTATCCCGGAGAACAGGAAGAACTTCAACAATACGGTCATAGATGTCGCGTCGAGACCGAACTGGCTTTTCAGCCGGCATGGTGATGCCCGGCCCTCCGGACAGGAGCCTCTCATGATTTCCGAATTTGGGAACTGGGGTCTGCCGAAAATTCCGGACGACCTTCCATGGTGGCTCCGCAGGCCGTTCGGCTGGGGCTACGTCGAGCCTGAGGGAGTGCGCGAGAGATTTCATGAGTATAAACTCGATCAGACATTTCAAGACTACGACAGCCTTGCCGTCGAAAGCCAGTGGGCGCAATTCGATGCTCTCAAATATGAGATAGAGGAAATTCGACTCCAATCCAGCATACAGGGCTATGTCATCACGGAATTCACGGACATCAATTGGGAATGCAACGGGCTGATGGATATGTGGCGCAATCCGAAAATCTACTCGAAGGAAATCGGCGACATCCAGAAACAGGACGTCATAATTTCGCGGCCCGACAAGTATAATTTTAAGTCACGAGAAACGATGACGGTGCGTCTCTGGGTTTCTCATTACAGCGCTCAAAGTCTTGCCGGAGGAATGCTCGAGTGGCAGGCCGGGACAGACGGACGCGGGAGTATTCCAGTTCCGGATATTGCGAACTCGGGCGTGACCGAGCTTGCGCCGCTCGTGCTTCGACTCCCTGAAGTAGTTTCTCCCCTGAAAATTGAATTAAGTTTCCAGCTCAAGAACTCCTCGAGAGCTGTGGTCGCGAGAAATTCCGCGGGCATTTTTGTGTACCCCGACGCCGGCATATCGAACCTGAAAGCCCGTATATATGATCCGGATTCTTCTCTCGGCAAGTTGGAAAGAGAGATTCCTCCTGCGGATTCCGATGTGAGCGGACGGGTTATGATCACGAGCGTTCTCGATTCCATAGTCGTGGGGGACCTTGAGGAAGGCGCAAGTGTAGTTTGCCTTGTCGACGACTCCACACGTATACCGCCCTTCTTCCCGTTCCGGCTCGGCGTCAGGGACACGGGTGGTTACGACGGTAACTGGGCCTCAAATATGAACTGGGTCCGTGCGGAAAATGGGCCGTTCGCGGGTCTCAGTTTTGCCAGGCATCTTGGATTCGAATCTGCTGACGTACCACCGCGGATTATCATCGCCGGACTGTCAAGCCAGGAATTCGGGGATGTCTTTGCGGGGATGTATATCGGTTGGATCCATCTTAATGCCGCTTATGTTCTCCAGATGCGGGTGGGTAAAGGGAAATTAATTCTCTGCACGCTTCCGATCGCGGGTGCATTTGAACGGGATCCCTACAGCAGATCGCTGTTTGCGCGTATGGTGAACTACGTGTCGAGCCCCTCGTGCGCGCCGGAGCTTTCGGTTTTGAATAAATGAAACATAATTCTTACGTTGAAATGTGATTCAGGGGAGCTGATACAGAATTCGCGCAGTGGAATTCGCGGCGAAGTCTTCTCTTCTCGGCGATTCCACGACAGGAACCAAAGCAGTTGAATAGGAATGATCGATCGTAAGTATAGAAGTATTCTCTTCTTCATCGCAGCAGTTATCGCGTCGACGCCGTTCGGGTGGGCACAGTCCGTTCACACAATAAGAGGTCGTGTGGCCGACTCGAAAACGGGTGAGGGACTTCCCTCGGCAAACGTGCGAGTTGCCGGATCCACACGCGGAACCATCGCCAACCTGGACGGATCGTATCTTATTTCCCTTCCTGACGGTGATTACGTTCTCATTTTCAGCTACGTGGGATATCGCACCGACTCCGTCGGTATCTCGCTCACGGGCAACATCAACAAGAACACGAGTCTCGAACCTGCCGACATAATCCTTCCGGAAGTAGTCTCCGTCGCGGAAGATCCGGCTTATGCGATTATCAGAAAAGCGATCGCCAACAAGCACTATTGGTCAAAGCTCCTTCACTCATATGAGTTTAAGGGATTCACTCGCCTGGTGTTCTACAGAGATACCTCCGTTGCCGCGATTACCGAATCGTATACGACAGGCTACTGGCGTGATGGCGATTCTCTCCACGAGGTGGTTACTCAAAAAAGAGAAACCAAAAATCTTCCGGAAATGAATCTGGTCGCGTCAGTGGGAGACATAACAAATTTTACGGACGATGTCGTCGACGTAATCGGTTATAAGTTCGTCGGACCCGTCGCCGTGGATGCGCTGGATTATTACAAATATAAACTGCTGAGAACCTTCAGAAAGGATGGAGTCGGGGTATTTGAAATAAAGGTAATTCCCGATTCGAGACTCATTCCACTTTTTTCCGGAACGATTTCTGTGGCGGATTCGTCTTTCGCGGTCATCGGTATCGATTTGAAACCAAACGATGTCCTCAACATACCTCTGATAAGAGATCTCAAAATGCAATTTGGACAGAGGTACTCAATTTACGAGGACAAATTCTGGATGCCGACAGACATTGTGGTAAATTTCGGTGGCACTATAAGTTTCCTCGGACTGAAGATACCGCGAATCTCATTTGACCAGACTTCGGTTATATATGATTACAGGTTGAACAGTCAAATCCCGGACACAGTATTTAACAAGCCCCTGGTAGTCGTCGACTCATCGGCGACGAAGTACGATTCCACATTCTGGGGCACGCATGAAGTCCTCGCTCTCTCTGGCTCGGAACAAAAAGCTTACAGAACTCTCGACAGCACGCAAACACTCGAGAAACTGTTCAAGGCGACAGGTGCGGCCGCGACACTCCTCGGAAAGGACAGCCCGCTGTCGTTTCTGAAATACGTTGATTTGCGATTTGACAGGGTTGAAGGACTATTTCTTGGCGGAACTTACACGTACTTCTCGGGTGGAAAAAGGACCGGCCTGACGGTGTCAAGCGAAGGGACAGCTGTCCTGAACGAAAACAGGGGCTGGCGTGCCGATGTAGCGGCGGGATATGGAATATCCGATAAGACCTTCAAATGGCGGCTCGGCGGAGGTTACCCGTTCGGCGAAAAAACCACGATTGACATCGGGGCGGACGTGTACCACGATATCAAACATTTTCCCGATGATGAATTCTTCTCACCGCTGGCGACTACGCTGACTTCTCTAATCGGGACTGACGATTACTACAACTATTACATGGCTAGAGGCTGGCAGGGAAACGTTGTGATCAGCCCGGTCAAAAGACTTGTTGCCGGACTGACGTTCACGTCCGAAGATGAAAGCAGCGTCATCGACCATACTTCGTTCAGCATTCTGTCATTCGGCCACAAGTACCGGCCCAACCCGCCGATCGAGGAGGGCACGCTGCGCAGTTTCGGCTTTGACATCCGTTACGGAGACGCAAAGATCCCTCTTGGAATTATACCGGTCGACGCAGTCGAACTTTCCGGTGAATACTCATCACCGTCGATTCTGAAAAGTGATTTCTGGTTCGGCCGATACAGGCTTACAGCATCCTACCGCTTTGTCACTTTTCTGAGCAGCTATCTCCTTCCTCCTGAGTTGCAGTTGATGTTCTCCGGCGGAATGTCGACGGGAAATCTTCCGCCGCAAAGGGACTTCGTGCTTGATTCTCAGCTAGGAGGGATTGCGCCGTTCGGCGTGCTCAAAACCGCCCATCCTACCGAATATGTTGGCGATAGGTATGTCATGTTATCGGCCGAACAAAATCTCAGAAACGTCCCGTTCCTCGCGCTCGGCGTACCATTTCTTTATGAAAGCGGATTGGAGATGCTGGTCGACGGTTCGATAGCCAAGTCGTGGCTGAATGGCATCCCGACCACAAACGGGTGGTACTACGAGGCCGGCCTGGGAATTGGCAGGATACTCGGACTGATCAGAGCGGATTTCACATGGCGACTCAGCAAACCGAACGACCTTTACTTCTCGATAGGAATCAGCAGTATCCTGTAAAAGCAAGACTCCCTTCGCCTACCGGAAGGGGCACAGCGAACATTTCCACGCCGTCGGTTTTCTACCTTACCGTAATTATCTTGTCTGTCGTACCACGAGGGTATTGAGAATTCGGAAACACCTAATCCTGTTTTATGTTGACTAGACTTGACGCGACCGACCCATACGCGTCGCTAAAGATAAAAGACTTCAGATGGTTCGTCATCGCACGCTTCGTGCTGACATTCGGCATCCAGATGCAGTCCGTGATCGTCGGGTGGCAAATTTACGAAATGACGCATGACGCGCTCTCGCTCGGCCTGATCGGTCTCGCGGAGGCAATTCCTTTTTTAAGCGTGTCGCTCTTTGCCGGGCATGTGGCCGACGTCGTTCAGCGGAAGAAGATCATTCAGCTATCGAGCCTGATCTACGTGGTATGTGCCATTGGGCTCCTTCTCGTGTCGACAAATTTTCATGCGCTCGTTACACAACACAGTGTTTCCGCGATTTATGTCATCATATTCATAACTGGCATTGCCCGGGGATTCATGTCGCCTGCGCAAGGAGCGTTCGCGGCTCAGCTTGTACCGCGCGAACTCTTCGGCAATGCGTCAACATGGAACAGTCTCGCATGGCAGACGGCGGATGTCACCGGCCCGGCAGTGGGGGGATTGATCTACGGCTTCGCGGGTGTCGGTGCCGCTTATTTTTTCGTCGTGGTTACGACTGCGCTCGGCTCGCTGTTCTTCAACATTGTAAGAAAGAGAGCCATTCCCGAGAAGAAAAAGACCGAATCGATATGGCAGAGCCTGTCCGTCGGTCTTAAATACGTTTTCAGCAACCAGATAATTCTCAGCGCGGTTTCCCTCGACATGTTCGCGGTCTTCTTCGGCGGAGCCGTGGCGGTGCTTCCGATGTTCGCAGACCAGGTGCTCCACGCCGGACCGAAGGGATTGGGATTCCTGCGAGCCGCACCTGCGGTGGGCGCCATCATTATGTCCATAGTCCAGGCAAACTACCCGTTTTTCAAAAGGGCCGGCCGCAACTTGATGATATGCGTATTTCTCTTTGGAGTCGCTATCATCTCGTTCGCGCTCTCGAGAAATTTCTATCTCTCGCTCGCCGTCCTCTTTTTCGGTGGAGCAGTCGACGATGTGAGTGTCGTGATACGTGGAACGATCATACAAATCTATTCACCCGACGAGATGCGTGGAAGAATTGCTGCGATCAACGGGATATTTATCGGTTCGTCAAACGAACTCGGAGCATTTGAATCGGGACTCGCGGCAAAACTCATGGGGCTCGTCCCGTCGGTGATATTTGGCGGCGTCATGACGCTGATAGTGGTTACTGCCGTGAAGCAGTTCGCACCGAAGCTGAAGAGCCTGAAACTGTAGAACCTGGTTTTCCGCCCCCAAAACGAAACGCGGCCGTCAAAATTGAATTTGCTAATACTTAATCGCTAACAGCTAATAGCTGACTTCAGTCCCTCCCCTTTATCAGCTCTTCCGCTATCTGAACTGCGTTGGTTGCCGCGCCCTTCCGAACGTTGTCGGACACAATCCACATGTTCAGAGCATTTGGTGCCGTAGTGTCGCGCCGTATGCGGCCCACAAAAACCTCATCGCGATCGTACGCGTTCATAGGCATCGGGTAAATGTTTTTCGCGGGATCGTCTTCCACAATAATTCCTGGCGCATTCCTAAGCAGCTCGCGAACCTGTTCGAGATCGTAGTCTTTTTCAAATTCGACGTTTACACTCTCGCTGTGTCCGCCAAAAACCGGAACACGTACGCACGTGGCGGTTACTTTTATCGAATCGTCCCCCATTATCTTTGTCGTCTCGAATGTCATCTTGAATTCTTCTTTCGTGTAACCGTCTTCGCGGAATACATCGATATGCGGGAGACAGTTGAAGGCGATCTTGTGAGGAAACTTCTGTGTATTGCCCTGCTTCTTGCCCAGTTCTTCGTCCAGCTGATCGACGCCCCTCTGTCCGGCCCCGGTAACCGACTGGTAGGTCGAGACTACGACACGTTTGATCCGGTATTTATCGTGGAGCGGCTTCAATGCAACGACCATCTGTATCGTGGAACAGTTCGGATTTGCGATTATGCCGTGATGCTTGAAGATGTCGTTCCTGTTTACTTCCGGAACCACGAGAGGTATTTCCGGGTCCATTCTCCATGCGCTGCTGTTGTCGATTACGACGGTTCCGGCTTTTGCCGCTATCGGCGCATATTCTTTGCTCACCGATGCACCGGCGGAAAAGAGCGCGATCTCTATTCCAGAAAAACTTTCCGGCTTCAACTCCTGGACGGGAATCGATTTGCCGTTGAATGAAATTGATTTACCGACCGATCTCCTGGATGCAAGAGGTGTCAGGTTCCTTACGGGGAACTTCCTTTCTTCGAGTACCTGAGTCATTTTTCTTCCGACGAGTCCTGTAGCACCGACAACGGCAACATTATACAACTTCATTTTGTCTATTTCCCTTTGGCAGTAATTTCATCTTTTGTTTCCTAATTCAAATAACAAAAAACCGGGTTTTAAGTCAAATCGTCGAGAGTCTCCCTGTCTCTTATGACGCGCGCGCCGTCTCTCTCGACGAAAACCTCTGCCGGTCTCGGGCGAGAATTGTAGTTGGAAGAGATTGAATATCCGTAAGCGCCCGTTGTCATTATTGCGAGCAGATCCCCTCTCTTCGTCTCCGGCATCGAACGCTGTATCGCAAAAACATCCGTAGACTCACAAATGGGTCCGACGACATCGACGGTCTGCCGCTTCCTCCTTTGGATTTCAACCGGCACGATCTGGTGGTATGCGGAATAGAGCGCGTGACGCATCATATCGTTCATTCCCGCGTCGACAACCACGAAGCTTCTCTCCGAGATCCTCTTCCTGTAGAGAACGCGTGTAAGAAGGACGCCCGATTCTGCTACGATGAAACGTCCGGGCTCCATCACGAGTTCGCAGTTTGGGAATACGAGTTTCTTCTTTATGACTTTCGCGAGATCGTTCAGGTTTATGGAATGGGCTTTCTTCCCTTCCTCCGGAAGCAACTTATGCCTGATTGCGTTCACGTATCGTACGCCGATCCCACCTCCAAGATCGATTTGTCTGACCCTGATACTCTCCCGCTTGAGTTCCATGACAAGTTTCCTGAGTGAATCCGCCGCCTCCTCGAACGGCGCCACTTCAGTAATCTGCGATCCGATATGGCAATGCAGCCCGAGAAATTCGACGTTCTTTAAGGTTCGGGCCAGTCTGATGACGTCGCGTGCACTTTCGATAGGTATCCCGAATTTATTCTCCTTGAGTCCTGTCGAAATGTGAGGGTGAGTGTGAGCGTCGACGTCCGGATTGACTCTGAATGTAACTCTTGCAGTCTGCCCAAGATTCGCTGCCCGCTTTGAAACGACCTTAAGCTCTTCTACCGATTCAATTATTATGGTGCCGATTTTTCTCTCGAGGGCGTAGTCGATGTCCGTGTCGCACTTCCCGACTCCCGCGAATGAAATCGACGCCGGCGGGAAGCCGCCCTTGAGCGCGAGAAAAATTTCTCCCGCCGACACGGTATCTGCGCCCACGCCCGTCGAACGAATGTGTTTCAGTATCTCAACGTTTGAATTGGCCTTGAGCGCGTAAAGAATCCTCGAGTTAGGTATTACCGCGAACGCCTTCAGGAGACTTCCGATGTTCTTTGTGATCTGGTTCTTGCTGTAAACGTACAGCGGCGTCCCGAATCTTTCCGCAAGAACGGATGCCGGCACATCTTCGATGTAGAGACGTCCCTTGCGGTATTCGATCTGACTTTTCATCGGAATTTCTTCTCCCCCTTCGAGATCATGGATTTGTTCAATCGAAGATTTCTTCGGACAGTTTATAAGGTCCGGTGTTTGAAAACAGTTCCGCGTGCAGCGAGCGCACGGCACGCTCGATGTCCGATTCATCTACGACAAAACCGATATTTATTTCCGACGCGCCCTGAGATATCATGTTTATGCGAATATCCGTCAGCGCAGAAAAAATCTTTCCGACGATTCCCGGACTCTTCCGGATGTTGTCGCCTACAACGCAAACGATGGCCTTTCCGCCGGAAGAAGAAATTTCTGCGAACCCGGAGATTTCCTTTTTCATTTCCTCGAGATTCGTCGTATCGTCGACAGCCACCGATACGCTGACTTCGCTTGTGGCAACGGCATGCGCGATAGTCTTGAATTTATTGAAGACCGCAAAAACCGCTTCCAGGAAATCAGACGCGAGAAACATTCTGCTGGAAACGAGATTCAGAAGCGTGATCCGTTCCTTGTAAGCGATTGATTTCACAATACATTCGGCAGCCCCGTCGCCTTTCGTAATCAGTGTGCCGCGGTAAGATGGGTTCCTGGAATTTCGGACGTAAACGGGTATATCCTTCTCGATTGCCGGGAGAATCGTTTTAGGATGGAGCACGCGCGCGCCGAAGTACGCGAGCTCGGAAGCCTCGTTGAACGACATCTTCTTGATTCGCCGTGCGCCGGGAACGATCGACGGATCAGCTGTCAGAACTCCGTCGACGTCAGTCCAGATCTGGATCTCCTCGGCGCCAAGGAGAGATCCGACAATCGCGGCGGAATAGTCCGAACCGCCTCGCCCGATGGTTGTCGTGATTCCCTTTTCGCTCGAGCCGATGAATCCTTGCGTCACTACTATACTTCCTTCGGACACGCGGGTAAGGAGAACCTTTTTCGCTTTCTCTTCGACGACAGAGAGATTGGGCGTCGCTTTTGTGTATCGTTCATTTGTTATCATGAACTCTCTCGCATCGACAAGCGATGTCTTGAGCGAACTCTCCTCAAGCGCCTGGGCGACTATCATCGAAGAGAGCCGCTCGCCGTATGATGCGATCGCGTCACGGGACCTGTTCGTCACCTCGCCGAGTACCGAAATGGCTTGAGAGAGATTCTTCAGCTCGTGAGCGTAGACGGAAATTTTTCCTTTCAGATAATTTTTCGGAAGTTCCGAAGCGATGACCTCGTCCACAAGCTTCTCGTGCCTGCCTCTTATCGCCGCGATCAGGTCGGAGGCTTCGTCCTTTTTGCCTGCTGCCGACAGCTCGGCTATCCTGAGGAGTTGATTTGTCACGCCGGCGCACGCGGAAACGAACACAATAGGTCCGCGGGGAATTTCGGCTCGTACGATTTCAGCCAGCCTCTTGATTGCATCGGAATCTTCGACGGAGGTTCCGCCGAATTTCATTACGATCATTTGTTTTTGCTCGCCTGAATGTGGTAGACCATGGTCTTCACGCCGGCGCATCCGACGGCGTAATTAAATTTACACCTATTTATTCATCATGCAAAAGTTAAGACGAGCTGGTAGAGCGGGCCGTAAAAGAAATCTATCGCGCTGTTGAACACCACGAGGAATGCCGGCAATCGCATGAGAAGAATGATAAGAAATATTCCAGCGAACCCGATGCGGCTGTAAGTTTCCGCGGCAGCTGGAGGGAGGAATGCTTCGAGGACGTGCGAGCCGTCTAGAGGTGGAATTGGGACCAGATTGAACACTCCCAGCATGACGTTCAGGTACATTCCGCCCGAAAACATCCTCAAAAGGAAGATATAAAAAAGTGAGGAAGCGCCTGCATCGCCTATCAGAGGCTGGATCTTGAGCAGGAGAATAGTGAAGATCGCGCAGACAAAAGCCATGACGAGGTTCGAAAGCGGACCAACCGCCGACACGACGATCTCGTCCCTTCTGTGGTTCGAGAGATTCATCGGGTTCACGGGCACCGGTTTTGCCCACGCGATGAGGATGTGACCGACTGATATTAGTGAGAAGAGAGGAACGATGATGGACCCGAACAAATCGATGTGAGGTATCGGATTGAGAGTCAGCCTGCCTGCGTCGCGCGCGGTCGGGTCACCGAGTTTTAACGCGGCATACCCGTGCGAAATCTCATGGATGATTACGGAAAAAAGGAGAACGGGGAGTATATAAATTTCATTTAACATATTTTCCTCGCGGGTGAAACCGGTCGAGCACCTCCCTGAGATATCCTCTATCGAGGTGCAGGTAAATTTGAGTCGTGCCGATGTCGCTGTGCCCGAGCATCTCCTGGACCGCGCGGATGTCGGCACCACCCTCGAGCAGGTGAGTGGCGAAAGTGTGTCTCAGCGTGTGAGGGTGGATTTGTTTCTTGATGTTTGCTTTCCCGGCGTATTTTTGAAGCATTCTCCAGACGGAGATCCTGGAGAGTTTTCCTCCGCGGAAATTTACGAAGAAGAACTCGCTCGTTACTGATTTCTTCCCCGGCGTTGACGGGCCGAGTTTCGGGCGCACGGATTTCTCGTACCGCCTCATCCACTCGAGCGCAATATCGCCGATCGGGACGATTCGTTCCTTCGATCCTTTGCCGAGAACCCGGATAACATTCTCGCTGAATATCAAATCCCTCTTCTTGAGATTCACGAGTTCGCTTACCCTGACTCCCGTTGCGTACATCGTCTCGACAATGGCGCGGTCTCTGATTCCCAAATCGGAATTCGTGTCCGGCGCGTTGATCAGTCTCTCGATTTCTTCCTTGCTCAACACTGTCGGGAGCTTTTTCGATGGCTTCGGCCTGTCGAGATTTGCGGTCGGGTCGAGCTCGGCAAATTTCCTGAACACGAGGAATCGATGCAGGTTCTTCACCGCGGAGAAATTTCTCGCGATGCTACTCTGTTTTAGTCCTATATCGAAAAGAGACTTGAAGTAATTTCTGACATCGGAACGAGATATCTCGTTAAATCCGGATGCTCCCTTTCCAATCATGTAGAACGCATACCGGTTCAAGTCGTTCCGGTAAGACATGAGACTGTTGTCCGAAAGGCCTTTCTCGAATTTCATGAATTCGAAAAACAAGTCGAGTTGGTTCCCGGTCTTCGCGTTTAGTTCAGTTGAATGCATGAAACCGATGGGTGTGAATTACTTTCTGCGTATCCGTCTGGCGGCAGGCCGGGAATTGGTCCTGTGCGCACGCTTCTTTGTCCGGGTTGGAGGCGGAGCGAGTTCGTCGATTTCTCTCTGGCTCAAATCGGCGACGGGCTCGGGTATATCCGCCGTTTCGCTGGGAGGGTATCCTTCAGAGTGGCCGGGATATTCGATCCTCTTGTGATATATACCTGCCATTACGGCCGCGAAACTTTCTTTAATCTTTGTCAGGTCGTTGAATGTGAGGTTCGTTTCGTCCAGCTGTCCCTCTTCGTACCTGCTTTTGATGATGGTGTCGATGATTGTTTCGACGTTCTCGAAAGACTTGTCCTGCAGTGAGCGTGTAGCTGCCTCGACGGAATCGGCGAGCATGACGATCGCGGTCTCTTTCGACTGCGGCCGCGGCCCGTCGTACCTGTAGTCCTCTTCGCTTACGTCACCCGTGGCGAACGGCCGGCGGAGGGCCTTGCCGTAAAAATAAGCGACAAGGGTTGTACCATGATGCATTGGAATGAAATCTATGATTCTCTGCGGGATGCGGTACTTCTTTGCCAGCTCGATTCCCTGTGTGACATGTGATACGACCACCTGAACGCTGACATCCGGCGGGAGCCATTCGTGTTTGGATTTGTTCAGGTCCATCGTGTTCTCGACGAAATATTCCGGACGTAAAGTCTTCCCGATGTCGTGGTAGTATGCGCCGACGCGCGCCAGGATGGGGTTTGCACCGACAGATTCGGCCGCCTTTTCCGCAAGCGTACCGACGATGATCGAATGATGGAACGTGCCCGGTGCCTTCTGCGAAAGCTCACGGAGCAGCGGCTGATTGAAGTCGGAAAGTTCGAGAAGCGTCAGGTCGGTGGCGATACCGAACACTTTTTCGAAGAAGATGAGGAGGCCGAACGTGATTATCGGAGAGAGGACGGAGTTGATTGCAATGAACGAGAATTCCGCGAGCATCGTGGAGGGATCTTCCGACCTCTGCAAAGCGGTGGCGAGCATCGCGATGGAATATCCGAGGAAGATGAAAACCAGACTTCTGAAAATCTGAGTCCTGTTCTTTATGTCGCGGACAGTATACACGGCCAGCGCACCGGCACTGAGAGACGCGAGCGCCGCGCTGAAGTCGTTCCCTTTCATTGCCCCGATCAACAAGGCTATTGCCACCGTTCCCTGAAACGCCACGCGTGAATCGAAAATTATTGCCAGTATCATTGAAGCGACCGGGACGAGCACGAGATACTGGACCGGAAGGGCTGTCTGAGCCGTGAACGCGAAGAACATGAGGATACCCTCGAAAATCAGGAGCGCCGCGATTAACGATAGCATCTTGTTGCTGTAAAAAATCTTTTTTCTGAAAAGGAAAAGGTAAATGCTGAACAGCCCGATGATCACGAACACGATCAGGAATCGGCCGACGAACTGAAGAATGATATCGGTCTTCCCGGTCCTTTCCAGTAAAGCGCGCTCCAGAGAGTCGAGTTTGAGTTTTATGTCGTTCGTAATCCTGTCGTGTTTACTTACGATCCTCTCGTTTTCCTTTACGAATCCGGTGGTTCGTGGTACAAGGTCGATCGACGCTGCGATCTCCCGCTGAGTCTGGTTGTGATTATACGACAGGTTCGGAAGAATCTGGGCGGATATTGCAGAGGATATCGTCTGGGCCGCTGAGGTGTCGCCTCTAAACATTGCCAGTGCCGCCTGTTCGAGCTGGAGCGAAACCTCGCCGATCGTAAGGACCTGGTCGAGTATCACAGGTCCTTCTGAATTATTCTGCCTGACCGCGATCACGGGGGACCCGACCTGATTCCGGGGTCGGTCGATGATGCCTCTCTCATACGCGTTGCCAACGATTGAGACAGTTACAGGAACGAGATCACCCATGCCTTGCAGCAGTGACGGATTCTTTCGGGCGTCGATGACCAGCTGGTACCATTCCACGTCTGAGAATCTGTAAGGTAAACTCTGTAGAAGCTCGTGCAGTGCGGTGGAGTCCGAAACGAAAGCGCCTCTTACCTGGTCGCGCCTTAGCCGTATCTGTAGCCTTAACGCGTTCTTGACGTTGTCTATGAAGATTCCGAGCGAATCCATGCGGCTTCGTTCGATCTCGATCTTGTCGAAAACCGGTTTCACATTCAACTCGGCCTGTTTTGTCTCAGCCTGGTAATCGGCCGGGTCCTTATAAATCGGAAACGAGAACGGCGCGATCACATCGTCATGCGTCCAGATTGTTCCAACCTCGTACTGAACGGTAAGTTGATTGAGCGAAGGCGTCAGCGAGGTCAATATCAGGACCACGCCCGCAAGAAGAAGAAGTTTTATCGCGGTGCTTTTCTCGAAATCGAGATTCGTCAGCTTTTGAAAAATTGTCTTTGATCTTTCTTTTGCTTCGACCATCTCAGGACTCTCTTGAATTATTTCTAAGACCTATGAGAAGCTCAAAGAATTCAGCGGCACCATCTTCGTCGTTCGACTTTTCCGTTACCAGGTCGGCCTTTTGCTTCAATTCCCAGACGGCGTTCTTCATCGCGATCCCGACACCCGCCCTGTCGAATGCTTCAAGATCGTTCCGGAAATCTCCGATAACGGCAACCTGCTCCTTGCCGATATTAAGATACTTTTCGAGATGCACGAGGCCTGTTGCCTTGGACTGGTTCTTGTTCTTAATCTCCAGGTACCAGCGATCATCATAATGAGAGCTTCTATACGTTTTCAGCTCGATGCCCGAAAAAATTCCACGGGCGGCCCGCGCCAAAGTACTAATAACCCTTTTGGATTCCGCTCCTGCGATTATTTGCACCGTGTGTTCCGCATATTCGTACAGATTCTCAACCTCGACGCTGTCAAGTTCGAAACTTTCGATGTAGCTGGGAAGTATCGCTTCCGATTCCCGTCGCATCATCTTGTCCTCTACGAATAGCGCGACTGATGCAAGGTGATTTTCAGCCGCTTCCAGGACGCTTCTTACAACTTTCGGCTTGACATAACTTGCATATATGTTCGTCTCGCTGTGAGGAAGCCTGACAAGTCCGCCGTCAAGCGAGATTATAGGCATTTCGACCCCGAGTTCATCCGCAATCCGCTCCGCAGATGAATGCGCACGTGCAGTCATGATTGCAACTCTCAGCCCCAGATCCTTCATCTGCTTTACGCAATCTTTGGTGGGGTCCGAGACCCTTCCCTCGTTGTTCAGCAATGTACCGTCGAGATCCGTCGCGACGAGTCTGATTCTTCCCAGCCTCTTGACAAGATTGGGCGGCAGGTTATTCATTCAGCAAGAGATCATTCTTAGTTCGTGTTAAAATCCTAGAGAAAAATACGAATTCCCCGACTCATGTTCTACCGCTCCTTTGCATTTTCTGCCGGTAACTGATAAATTCTAAGCGTTTTCAAAGGACGACATGAGCAAGATAAAGAAAATCGGTGTGTATACAAGTGGTGGTGACGCTCCGGGCATGAATGCAGCACTCAGGGCGATTATCAGAACTGCTGTCTATCATAACATTGACGTGGTCGGCATTCAACATGGTTATAACGGGATGATTAACGGCGATTTTGTTCCAATGGGAGCAAGATCGGTGTCGAATATTATTCAACGAGGCGGCACCATACTCAAGACCGCGCGATCCACTGAATTCATGACTCGTGAAGGACGGGCCAAGGCCGCCTCAAATCTCAGTACTCATGGCATAGACGGACTCGTAGCGATTGGCGGCAACGGAACTTTCCAGGGCGCGACACTTCTATATGATGAGCACATGATTCCGACGGTCGGCGTGCCGGGAACCATAGACAACGATCTGTACGGGACTGACTTCACCATCGGCTATGACACGGCAATTAACACGGCAGTTGAGGCGATTGATAAAATCCGTGACACCGCGGACGCACATGACAGAGTTTTTTATGTCGAGGTCATGGGTCGCGAATCAGGTTTCATCGCACTTGACGTTGGAATAGGTGGGGGCGCGGAATATATTGCCATTCCGGAGATAGAAGAGAATTTTGAGGCCATTCGACATAAACTAACTCAGGGCGGACGCCAGCGAAGCAGCATAGTAGTTATTGCCGAGGGCGCCTTTAACGGGGGTGCCGTCGACCTGGCGAAGCGAATGAGTGAATTCGTGCACCTCCATTACCGGGTTACTGTACTCGGGCATATTCAAAGGGGCGGCAATCCCAGCGCGCGAGACCGCGTGCTCGCGGCTAAGTTAGGATCTGCGGCGGTGGAAGCGCTCTTGAATGGTGAGTTAAACGTAATGGCCGGGGAAGTCAACGGCAAGATCGTCCTTACGCCCATGCGAAGTACCTGGGAAAAGCGAAAGGAAATCGACAGCAGCCTCATAAAGCTTTCGCAGGTATTGTCCATTTGATGTATTTTCCACGGGTGGGCCCACTGCTGGTAATTGCTTTGAGAGCAAATTAATTGAATAAATATCCTAAGAATGCCCTTGTAGGTGTTGGTCTGTCGCTCCTGCTGGGATTCCAGAGTTGCGGAATTGTCACGCAGGTTACAATTGGCGCGACAAGCGGAATTTTGGAAGGCGGGTTCGAAGCGATGAATCGTGAAACGGACCTGCAGCTCGCATCGCAGGCGATCCCGACAGACCTCAAACTTCTGGACGGATTGATCCTCAAGTCCCCAGACAACGACGATCTCCTTTTGCTTGGCGCGCAGGGATACACAAGCTATGCGCTGGGATTTGTCGAGGACTCGTCCAGGGATAGAGCGAGCCTTTTTTACCAGCGCGCACGCGACTATGGATTGCGGATACTGTTTGACAATGATGACTTTAAGGCGAGTTTCAGAGGCGACGTTGACACCTTCAAGCTATCTCTCGAAAAATTTGATAAGAGTGACGTGCCGGCAATTTTCTGGACGGCGAACGCCTGGGGAAATTATGTGAATATTAATCGCGACAATTCCGACGCGGTTGCCGATCTCCCGAAGGTGGAAGCGATGATGAACTTCGTAATGAAACACGACGAATCGTATTTCTACGGAGGAGCGCATTTGTTTTTCGGTACCATTCTGGGAAGTCTTCCCTCGATGTTCGGTGGAGATACGGCTGCCGCCCGTGTCCACTTTGAAAGAGCGCTTCAACTTTCGGACGGAAAATTTTTGATGATTTACTATTACTATGCGAGGTCTTATGCGGTAATGACTCAGGATAAAGATCTTTTCGAGTCGCTATTGCATAAGGTGATCGATGCGCCCGACGATCTGCTTCCCGAGCAAAATCTTGCGAATGCGATCGCCAAGTCTAAGGCCGTGGACCTGCTGAAACATGAAAGTGATTTCTTCTGATCCGTTGAGACGGGATCAGACAAAGAAGGGATAAAAATGTTGAAGTACTTAGGAATCTTAACGATCATCCTGCTTTCTCTGATGGGGTTTCGTTCTCAGGCAACCGCACCGGAATACACCATCAAGTTTGCTACGGTCGCACCGGACGGAAGTGCATGGATGAACGTCATGAAGGAATATGACGCCGCGCTCAGGAAGGAGAGCGGCGGGAAGCTCGGGTTTAAGTTCTATGCCGGCGGGGTCGCTGGCGATGAAAAAGACGTACTAAGGAAAATCAGGATCGGCGAGTACCAGGCGGCGGGATTCACCGGAGTGGGGATGGGCGAGATCGCGTCGGAAGAGCGAGTGCTTGATACGCCGTTCCTGTTCCACAGCACGGCGGAGATAGATTACATCTATGACAAATTCACCCCCGAGTTTAGCAAAGCATTTGAACAAGGCGGGTTTGTTTTCCTCGGTTGGGCTGAACCCGGTTTCGTGTATGTCTTCACACAGAAGCCGGTCTATTCGGTGGACGATATGCAGAATGTCAAAGCATGGATGTGGGAGGGTGATCCCATCGCAGAAGTCTCCTTCAAGGTGCTGAAGCTCGCCCCGATCCCGCTTTCCATTGCGGACGTGAATTCCGCACTTCAAACTGGAATGATCAATTGTGTTTACTCACCTCCGCTTGCGATTATCCCACTTCAGTGGTTCACAAAAATGAAATATATGCTGGATGTTCCTCTTGCCAACTCGACGGGAGCAGCACTCATTTCGAAAAAATATTTCGATACGCTTCCTCAGGATTTGCAGCAGCTCCTCGTCAAAGACGGGCAGATCTACTTGGCCAAACTGACACAGCTCAGCAGGGAGGAAAATGTAAAAGCCATCCAGACACTGGAATCGAAGGGAATCACCGTGACTCACCCGCGCTCCGGCAGCGACCTCGCATATTACTATCAGACAGGTGAAGAGGCGCGCGAAATGCTCGTGGGCCGTTTGTATACTGCGGACCTACTTCAACGAGTGGAATCAGCTTTGGCTGATTTCCGGAAGGAGCATAAAGAGAAGTGAAGTTTCTCAAGTCCGTAGAAAATCTTCTCGGCATTCTGGAGAACTCCCTCCTCGTGGTGTTCCTCACGGTCACGGTTGCGATGGCGTTCCTCCAGGTGATCCTGAGGGAATTCTGGTCGACCGGGATAATCTGGGCGGATGTATTTCTCAGGCACCTCGTCCTCTGGATCGGCTTTCTCGGGGCGGGTCTTGCCGCCAAGGAATCGCGGCACTTCTCGATCAACATAATAACGAAACGTCTTCCGGCACTATTCAAGCGGATTGTCCAGGCATTCCTTGATCTCATGGCTGCAGTCGTCTGTTACTTCCTTTTTACTGCTGGCACGTCTTTCGTTTCCGATGAGATCAGGTACAATTCTCAGCCGCTCTTCACGATTTTCGGAGCGAATGTGATGGCCTACTGGTTTGAAGCAATAATCCCCGCGGGCTTCGCGCTTGTCGGGATTCATTTTTTGTTCAGGGCAGTTGAGGTGGCGCTGACTGGACCGAAGACTGTAGAAATAGTGTGAAGGCGGCGATCACATGGGATTCGTATTTTTTGAGTGCAATTTTGGAAGGATGAGCGAGTGCTTACTTACATAATAATCGGCGTCGTCATTCTCCTTCTCGTACTCCTCGGTGAGCCGGTATTTGTGCTTATCGGGGCCGGCGGACTCCTCCTTTTCAAGTTCGCGGACGTCGATACGTCTGCGGTGATCGTCGAGCTCTACAGGCTTGCAAGCCTGCCGGCGCTGATCGCGATTCCTCTCTTCACTTTTGCGGGTTATCTCCTTGCCGAAAGCAACGCACCTAAGAGGCTTGTAAGACTGGCGATGGCGCTGTTCGGCTGGATGCCGGGCGGGCTCGCGATTGTCGCTCTGATCTCGACTGCAGTGTTCACCGCCTTCACGGGCGCGTCCGGTGTCACGATCGTTGCACTTGGAGGTCTCCTATATCCGATACTCGTAAAGCAATCATACCCGGAGAGATTTTCACTCGGTCTGATGTCGACTTCCGGCAGCCTCGGTCTGTTATTTCCACCGAGCCTACCGATAATTCTTTACGGGATTGTCGCCGGCATCAGCGTGGACAAACTTTTCGCGGCCGGTCTGATTCCCGGGATCATGCTAATAATTATGCTGTCCGCATTCAGTATCTATATAGGGGTTCGGTCCGGAGTGAAGCGGCAGGCGTTCTCGTTGCGCGAGGCGCTCTCCGCGTTTAAAGAGGCCGGTTGGGAAATTCCCCTTCCTGTCATCATCATCGGAGGAATTTACGCCGGCTTCTTCACGGCTACCGAAGCAAGCGCTATCATGGCGTTCTATGTGTTCGTCATAGAAGTCTTCGTGTTGCATGACGTCAAATTTTTCAAAGATCTTCCGAAGATAGTCAAGAAGAGCATGATGCTCGTCGGGGCGATCTTCGTGGTGCTCGGAACCGCGCTCGGGCTCACAAATTATCTGATCGACGAACAGATCCCGATGAAGCTTTTCGAAATGATACACCAGTTCGTCACGAGCCAGCTTGCGTTTCTTGTCCTGCTGAATCTTTTTCTCCTCGTTATAAATATGGTCGAGATCTTTTCCGCGATCATAATCGTCGTTCCGCTGATTGTCCCGATCGCACAGCAGTACGGTGTCGACCCGGTTCATCTCGGGATCATATTTCTCCTGAATCTGGAAATCGGATACATGCTGCCGCCTCTCGGGTTGAATCTCTTTATATCGAGCCTGCGCTTTGAGAAAGACATCGTAAAAATCTACAGGGCCGTCCTGCCGTTCCTCGCCATAACATTGCTGGCGCTCTTCATTGTGACATACCTGCCTGATCTCAGCCTTTACCTCACGAGAATTATGAAGGTTCAATAATGCGCGCTCACCTGTTCGTCGCCGCAATTTATGATCCGCTTACGGTGCCGGCGGACAAACTCGGATTCGAACAAGTGGGGCAAATGGTCCGCGAAATTGTCAGGCTGCATTCGTTTTTCGTTGCGGGAGAAGCGGCCAAAGGAACTACCTCCGAAGACAGGGGACTCTTGGCATGAGGTACGCTGTAATTTCGGATATTCATTCCAACCTCGAAGCGCTCCGAACGGTCCTCGCGGAAATCGAATCGAAAAAAGTGGATGAGATCGTTTGTCTCGGAGATGTGGTCGGATACGGCGCCAACCCGGATGAGGTCGCCGAAATCGTCAGAAGCGTTTCCACAATCACGATCATGGGGAACCATGACGATGCCGTTCACAGCGGGGAGACTTATGCGCAAATAAACTCTTTCGCGAAAGCGGCGATCAAGTATACGCGCGAACTTTTATCCGATGCGAATTCTGAGTGGCTGAAGAACCTTCCGTTTGATCACAAGTTGAAGGACGTGTTCCTGGTCCATTCCTCACCTTCCGAGCCCCGAGAATGGAAGTACATATTTTCAGAGGCGGACGCCAGGATCGAGCTTTCCTCGTTCCAGGAAAAGATTTGCATGATCGGCCACACTCATATACCGGTGGTATTCCGGAAGATCACGAAGGGTGGCACGGGCGAGACGCTAGGGCAGATGAAAGAACTCATAAATGTCGGCAGCGTGGGCCAGCCGCGTGACGGCGATAACCGCGCGAGCTTTGGAATTATTGATACAGGGAATTTCATCTACGAGCATTTCAGGCTCGAGTACGATGTTCGTATGGCCGCGGAGAAAATTGTGGCCGCCGGGTTGCCGACTTTCCTGGCGGAGAGACTTCACAGGGGAAGATAGGAAAGAACGCTTCTCCCTTCCCGATTCGCTGTTAACTCCGGTACGCCACTCTGAGGGGCGCGAAAGTCATCCTACCGTCGATTTCTTTCTCGATCTGTACCGGTCGTCATGGTCGAGAATTCTTTCGCGGAGACGGATCGATTTCGGAGTGAACTCAACGTACTCGTCATCGTTTATCCATTCTATGGAAGATTCAACCGTCATTAGATGGGGCGGCTCCAATCTGATCGCCTCGTCCGAGCCGGACGCGCGCATGTTCGTAAGATGTTTCGTCTTGCAGACGTTCGCCACGATAATGTCCTCACGGGCATTTTCGCCGACGATCATTCCCGCATAAACTTCGTCGCCCGGCTCGATGAAGAAGGTCATTCTCTCGCCTAGTTTCCACATGGCGTACGCTACTGCCGTTCCGCTCTCGAGTGCTACGACCGCGCCTTTGTTCCGTGTTTCGACGTCGCCCTTGTATGGCTCGTATCCGTGATAGTTGTGGTGAAGTATACCGGTTCCCTTCGTCTGTGTCATGAATTCAGTGCGGAATCCGATTAGTCCTCGCGCGGGCACGATAAACTCAAGTCGCGTGTTACCCCGGCTGGGAATAAGATTCTTCATCTCGCCTTTTCGCCTGCTCAGGTTGTCTATTACCGTTCCGACAAATTCATCAGGCACGTCTATCACGACATGCTCCACCGGTTCGTGAAGTTTGTCGTTGATGGTCTTGTAAATGACCTTCGGCTTGCTCACCTGGAATTCGTAACCTTCTCTCCTCATCATCTCGATGAGTATCGCAAGATGCAGCTCGCCTCTGCCGCTGACTGTGAATATGTCCGGAGTGTTTCCCGGCTCCACTCGCAAGCTCACATTGGATCTCAACTCGCGTTCGAGTCGCTCGGCGAGATTTCTCGTGGTAACGAACTTTCCTTCTCGTCCCGCAAACGGAGAATTGTTCACGATAAAATTCATTGAGATCGTCGGCTCTTCGATATTTACAAACGGAAGCGGGGTTATGTCCGCCGGATCGCATATTGTTTCTCCGATATCGACATCCTCCATTCCCGCCAATGCAATTATCTCACCCGCACTCGCTTCGGTCACGTCGTCACGCTTGAGTCCCTCGAATGTATAGATTTTTGCGATCCGCGCATCTTCAACACGTCCATCACCGTGAATGATCCGCATCGGCGCGTCGTCACGTATCGTGCCCCGAAATATTCTCCCGATTCCCAATCTTCCGATGTAGTCGTTGTACTCGATGTTCATGACGAGCATCTGGAAAGGCGACTCAGAATCTGACGGCGGCTCCGGTATGTACTTCACAATCGTCTCGAACAACGGGACAAGATTCGTGCTTTTCTCTTCAAGAGACCTTTTTGCAATTCCCTGCTTGGCGATTGTGTACACTACCGGAAAATCGATCTGGCGGTCGTTAGCGCCGAGAGCGATGAAAAGATCGTAGACCTCGTTCAAAACCTCTGCGGGGCGGGCATCTTTCCTGTCGATCTTGTTTATCACGACTATCGGAATCAAGTCGAGCTCCAGAGCTTTCCTCAGGACGAACTTCGTCTGCGGGAGCGGACCTTCGGCGGCGTCGACAAGCAGCAGGACTCCATCGACCATCATGAGTGTCCTCTCGACTTCGCCTCCAAAATCTGAGTGACCCGGAGTGTCGACAATATTTATCTTGTAATCGTTGTATCTAACGGACGCGTTCTTCGCGAGTATGGTAATTCCCTTTTCCCGCTCAAGGTCGCTCGAGTCGAGAATGCGCGTCCCCATGTTCTGGTTATCCCGAAACGTCCCGGTCTGTTTAAGCATGTAATCGACGAGTGTCGTCTTACCATGGTCAACATGTGCAATTATGGCTATATTTCGCAGTTTGTAGCTTCTCAAATTCGTTCCCAGTCAGGTTGAGTCGTCACGGCGTGATCGTGCGTTGTCTGCAGAAATCCTACGGCGAAATTTCTATTTATGTTTAATAAGATAACGAAAATGCGCGAGATAGAAAAACCGGCCACAAATCGGACTGCGGACCCTCATTGAAGGCGGATCGGCGGGTGGGCGAAGAGAACTCCAACCTAATTGGCAATTCTTCAACGGAATCGGAAAGCGTATGGATTTGCCCGAGAATTCCTGATGAAAAACAGCTTGCGCCGAAGCGCGCTGGGGAAGACGCCATTAATCGCTCGCTGCAGACGCATTTATAGTCACAGGTCGGTTTACAAATGAAAAGCAATGACGCGACGACCCGTACGATCACTCAATTCACGAGGACTGACGGTTATGCCACTACTTATCGGTCCGAGTAGAATTGCCTTTCCTATCTGGAAAGGAAACCATTTGTCTTTCAAATGGGTTGATGTTTTAAACGCCGGACGGACGACGTGATGTTAAGAAAGAGTTAGAGGTGGTAATTCCGTCCGGCATTTTTTTATTGACCCGAGTAACCTCTCAAAGCTCTCATTTCTATTTCCATCCTCCTCGCCACTACGAACGCATTAACTATAGAGAAGACTGTCGCGGTAATGTAGCATGAAAAGATGATTGGAATTACGGCGAGCTCTACGATGACTGCGATGTAATTCGGGTGCCGGAACAATTTATAGGGGCCATTCTGAATCCGAGGATGATTCGGCAACACGATTACTTTCGTGTTCCAGTAGATTCCGAGGGATGCGATGGACCAGTACCGTAGAACCTGTGCCAGTGAGAACAATCCCAGGAATACCGGCCATTCTCTGTTCGGTGCTTCTCTTATGAATACTCGCTCCACTATAAGCGACACAAAAAAGAGAAGGTGCATAAGGACGATGAACCTGTAACCGCCTCTGTCAATCTCAACAGCTCCGAGGCGCTTTAACTTTGCTTCATTCCGATTCGCCAGAAAGAGTTCCGCGGTTCGTTGTGCCGCAAGGAACAGCATGAAGAACCAGAACAATGTCAATATGTTTCAAAGAGAAGAAGTTCGGAGCTGAAGCCGGGTCCAAGAGCAGAGATAATCCCGAATTCCGCGGGAACGCCCGCATTCTCTTCGAGGAATTCTTTAAGAACATATAAGACTGTCGGAGAAGACATGTTTCCGTGTTCATAAAGAACCTTGCGGGAGTGGCGCATGGCGCCCTCCGGTAAACCAAGTGCTTCTTCATACGCATTAATTACCTTCAGTCCGCCGGGGTGAGTCACAAAATGAGTTATGTCCTCAAGACTGATACCGTTTCTCGAAACAAACTCCTCGATATTCGGTTTCACGCAATCTCGAACTATGGTCGGAATGTCCTTACTGAATATTACTTTCAAGCCGCTGTCTTTGACTTCCCAACCCATGACGTCGAGCGAGTCGGGATAGATGGTAGACATCGAATCGAGAAGCAATATTCCCTTCCGGGACGCGAGGGGATGTTCGTCCCCGACGACAAGAGCTGCGGCTGACCCGTCTGAAAACAGCGACGTCCCGACAAGGTTGCTTTTCGAGAAGTCGTCGGTTTGAAACGTGAGTCCACAGAGCTCGATTGAAATAAGGAGTACGGCTTCTCCCGGCCGGGCAGTCGTATACTCAAATGTCCTGCTGAGTCCCGCTGCGCCGCCCGCGCAGCCGAGTCCCCAAATTGGCGTTCTCTTCACGTGCGGGCTGAATTTCATGAGGTTGGTCAGGCGCGCGTCTATGCTCGGCGTCGAGAGGCCCGTACTAGAAACGAAGAAGACATGCGAAATATCTTCGGGGCTGAGCCCCACTGCATCCAAACACTTTACAACGGACGCCGCGGACATTCTGACCGCGCTCCGGATGTAGAGCTCGTTTCGCTCTGCAAAGCTGTGCTGCTTTCCGTACCACTCTCTCTCTTCTGTGAAGTGGCGGACCGAGATGGATGGGTTATCAAACACACCCATCAGTCTCTCGAGATCGTTACGTCTGCTCGAGAAGATCACGCGGATAAATTCTTTTACTTCATCCTGTGTAACCCTTGTGCCGGGTTCTTCCGTCGCGACGGAAATTACTCTTGACATGTTCGCTCCTCGATGGCCGTGTCGTGAAAGTTCCCCGGCCATCTCTTTGTTCGATCCTTTATGGGTTTAACATATTAGGTCTCGACAAAAATCCCGGCCTTTGATCTTTGTCATAAGGCATAGAGGAGTTAATATTTTTATGCAATTTCAGTCCGGAGGCTAATTTAATTTTCACTCGGAGGAATATAACCAAATGGCAAGACTATCCGTTCCAATAATTGTCGTTAGTTTTTTTCTGATGTCCGCATCGGCTTTCGCGCAGTCGTCGACGGTAACCGCGCCGGTCTCGATAAACACGGGCGATACCACATGGATGCTGATCTCAACAGCACTTGTGATGCTCATGACCCCCGGGCTCGCACTTTTCTACGGCGGCATGGTGAGGAGAAAAAATGTGCTCGGCACAATCATGCAAAGCTTCATCGCGCTCGGGGTGATCACTGTACAGTGGGTGCTGTTCGGGTATTCGCTTGCGTTCGGCCCCGATGTTGGGCATGTCATCGGCAGCTTGAAGTGGATCGGACTGAGCGGTGTCGGACTTACTCCAAATCCCGACTACGCCCCCACTGTCCCTCACGAAATCTTCATGATGTTCCAGATGATGTTCGCAGTGATAACACCTGCTCTGATCACGGGAGCATTCGCCGAGAGATTCAAGTTCAAGACGTATTTAATTTTCATTTTGCTGTGGGCGACGCTTGTGTATGATCCTCTCGCGCATTGGGTCTGGGGAATCGGCGGATGGATCAAGAACATGGGCGCGCTGGATTTCGCCGGCGGACTCGTGGTTCACGTGAGCTCCGGTGTCTCTGCTCTCGTGGCGGCGATCCTGATCGGGAAACGAGTCGGTTACGGCGAGGAGCCGATGCCGCCTCACAACCTCACCATGACTCTCCTCGGTGTTGCACTCCTCTGGTTCGGGTGGTTCGGATTCAACGCAGGAAGCGCGGTCGCATCGGGCGCACTTGCGACTTCCGCTTTCGTTGCTACTCACATCGCGGCCGCGTCAGCAGCGCTCTCCTGGATGTTTGCAGAATGGTTCACACGCGGTAAGCCGACAGTGCTCGGGGCGGCCTCGGGCGCGGTCGCAGGCCTGGTCGTGATCACCCCAGCTTCAGGATTTGTCGGCCCGCTTCCCGCAATGATCATCGGAATAACGGGCGGAGTCGTGTGCTTCATGGGTATAAAGATCAAGGGAAAACTGGGCTATGACGATTCACTCGACACTGTCGGCGTTCATGGAGTCGGCGGATCCTGGGGAGCCCTGATGACGGGTCTGTTCGCGACAACCGTTGTAAATCCAGCCGGCGCCAATGGGTTATTCTTCGGAAATCCCAAATTGCTCTTGTGGCAGCTGGTGGCGCTTTCGGCAGCAGTAGCTTACGCGCTTTCCGTTACCTGGATTATCCTGAAAGTCCTCGATGTCACGATGGGTCTCAGGGTGTCGTTCGAGGAAGAACTCGATGGCCTCGACTACGGCCAACATGGAGAGAGCGGATACGTCCTTGAGGAGCGTTGATCTTGATCCGAAATCTCTGTCTCACTCGTTGTTGACGTTCGATGGAATTGCCTTAATTGTTTGGAAAAAATTGCGATAATTTTTAAATCCTGTTGACACAACTTGATGGTCTGGATATATTCCATAGTAGAACACGAAGGAGTGATGAGATGTTGAATAAGGAATCGCAATGGGATGTGGTCTGTGACTCTTGCAACGGGACCCGTTTTGTCGGCGTGGCACAGAGCGGAGACGGGTTCGATTTCATCGAATGCGAGAAGTGTCATGGTACAGGCACGGTGACAGTAATCCAGTACGGATTCGCCAAAGAAGACGACGACGAATAGAAGGGAATTCCCCAGGCTAACTGCCGGAAAAGCAGTCGGTCCGCACAAGCATAGTCTCGACGTTCTTTTCATAAAGACCGAACAAGATGCGTAGAATTATCTCCACGTCTCTCTAATTCCCGCACGATCGCCTATCTCATGACTCTATCCGGTTGCGCCAGATCGAGTTCCTGCTGCGGCCGGAGGACTCAAAGTTCCGGCTCCACCCCACACCACTTTAGTATTACGTTGTTACAGCTGATTGCATATTCGGTAATTTCATGCGAAACTTCTTTCGAAGGGAAATGACCGAAAACTCCGTTCGAATCAATGAAGCCATGTCGATATCCTTGATCGAATTGAATTATCGCACATCGAGGAGCGGTGGACCGGGTGGACAGAATGTGAATAAGCTCGAAACCAGAGTCGAGCTCACATTTGATGTTCGGAATTCTCCTTCACTTTCGGAGTCTCAGCGTGAAATGATCGTCGAGCGGCTCGGCGGCAGGATCGATAACGCCGGAATACTTCATGTTTCCTCTCAGGCTTCGAGAAGTCAGTGGGAAAACAAGAAGGCGGTTTTGAGGAAATTTGTTCTTCTTTTGAGGTCTGCATTGAAGCCGCGGAAGAAGAGGATTTCTACTCGTCCGACGAGAGCTTCCAACGAAAAGAGATTGAAGAAAAAGAAGATCGCTTCTGAAAAGAAGAGGTCACGCGGCCACATGGAGATTTAGCCCATCTAGACGTAATCTTCGCGCCGCTGGATGTTCCTCGGAATTTCCCCTTTTACGAAAGCCATGATGTTCTCAAGAGCCATGTCGAGTGCCTTTTGATGAATCCCTTCAGTGAGATACGAATTGTGCGGAGAGCCGAGAAAATTGTCCAGCTCAAAAAACGGATGATGGACCTCAAACCTCGGGAAATTGAATGGCTCGATCCACCATGCCTCGATGCCCGCCTTGAATTTCGGGAACGCTCTGAGATGATCGTACAGGCTCTTTTCGTCTATCAGTTCGCCCCGGGCAACATTTACCAGGACCGCATCTGGCTTCATCATCCGTAGCTCCCGCCTGCCGATCAGTCCTCTCGTCTTCTTGTTCAACGCGATTGTCAGGAGAATGAAGTCCGACTCACGAAGCAGCATCCCGAGGTCCGCGAGTGTCCCGATGAAATCTATCCTTGTATCGGTCTTCCCTGAACTATTGATGGCGATAATTTTCATTCCAAATCCACGCGCAATCTCCGCCGTTCGTTTGCCTATTCCACCGAACCCTATGATTCCCAGGGTCGAGTCCATCAACATTTTGTGGGGAGTCACCTGGTCGAAAACTCCTTCGCTTAGCTTTTTGTGAAGCGGAAGAAAATTGCGCGCGAGCGCGAGCATCATTCCAATTGCGTGTTCAGCGATCGGTTCGCTGTACGCCCCGCCGTTGGAGCAGATCAGAATGCGCGCGTTCAGTTTGTCGAAAGGTACTCCGTCCGCGCCGGCTAGCGTAAGTTGGATGAGCTTCACGTTCTTCAGCGATGGAAACTCTTCTTCTTTTATATCCTTTCGAAAATTCATGGCGAGGACGATATCCGCAGATTCGAGCAAGTTCTTTCTTTCTCCTTGCTCTGCGCGCGCCAGGAAATCTATCGCTGCACGATTCCCAATCAGGCGGGAGATCCGATCCGCCATCTCATTATTGACTTTCATCGTCACAAGAAGCCGCATAGAGCTTTCAGTCTCGTTTTGTGATTGACGATTCCGCGCGTAGTTCTTGAAATAACTTTAAGATTCCCATCACTATTTGAGTCTGTTCAATATATGGTTGACGCCGTCCGCGTCGCTCAATATAAAAATGAATGTTTCGATCTTAAGGGGGATTTCCCCCGAGATCTTTACGCGGGCGGTCCGTGCCTGCTGGATGATTCCGTAACTCGGCGAGTGCTCCCAGTTCTCGAGCGTAAAGTCGTGCTGGAACTTAACGAGCGCGAACTCGTCTCCCTCGGCCACAAGAAATTTTCTTCCCAGATTCACAACAGCCACATCCGGATCGAAATGGAAAAAGAGTTCGATCGTGTGGGTTCCTTCGCCCCTGAATTCATCCTCAATAAGAAATGTTCGCTGTCGCTTGTTAAATGTGATCTTCCGGATGTGAATTACGGGAAATTGGAGCCGTTCGTATGCGTGGTGTTCCGCCTCGACGATATTCTGTTCTTCTGATGATTCCCATTTCAGGAGAAGAGGATTCGTCGCGTCTTCACGTATCGACCAGAGTCCGGCAAATTCCGATAGCTCGGTCCCGTCTACAACCGCAGTATTGTGAGAGTAAGTTGAACGCAGTCTGTTCCGCAGCTTCGGGTTTGGAGTGTAACAGTAAGTCCCTCTGTCGACGATAAACGGAATTTTACCGGATAACGTGAAGCTCAGCACGTCATTATGGCCGTGGCCCCCTCGTCCGCGCAAGCCCGTTTCGCCGAAGTCGAATGAACAGAAATCCTTTTCCGAACGGAGGAATGCAAAACCACCCTCCTTGAAAATTGCGGAGGAAGTAGGCGCTGCATTCTTGAGCGAAGAATATTTTTCGAATCCTTGTGTTCCAAGGAGGAGAAGTCCGAGCTCGCTGAAACTGCCTGAGATCGATTTCAACGAGTTGCTTTCAAACAATGCTGCACCGACCGCGATAATATCCCTGTGATCGTTGAAGTCACAATTCATTTTCATCTTGAAGAGCCTGCCGTCATCCGCATCGCCGATGTTAGGTGTCTTTCCGTCGTGCGTCGTCGCGGCGGCGATAAAATCGTACATCTTCTCCAGTCTGCCTGCGAACTCTTCGTCGATCTTGTAGCTGTTTAATTTCAAGAGAACGAAAGCAGCCGAAAATAATTCCGCAGTCAGACGCTGGTAACTCGTGGATTTCTCGTAGTCGGTTCCGTCCCGGTGGACCTGCTCGACGATCTCGCGCTGCAGTTCTCCGGACGCGAACTCTACCCATCTCTTGCCTTCCCTCGTGTCGTGAAAGAAAATGCCGAGATATATAAGCCCGACGAGATTTGAAATCAAATGATTGTGGCTTGGAATGCTCCTTTCGAGGTTGTGGCGGATAAAGACCCCATGTTCAAAAAGTGAGCAGAGGAGCTTCAGCAGAAACGAATCGTCGATCTTGAACGAATCCATAAAGTAGAGTAAACCTACGATGAGGTTCATGGCCCTGATGGCGGCTTCCATCGGCGTCGTCCAGTTTACGCCGTAACCGGGTGGGTTGTTGTCGATCCAGTCGTCGACGAGACTTCTGAATTTTGCGGCGTGCGTCTCGTTTCGGCTTATCCAGTAAGCCTTGCCGAGCCAGATCGCCTGGTGAAACCTACTCAACTCCCACGGTACCTTCACGTCGGAGCCTTCACCCGAACCGATCAAGTCGATGGAGGTGTGATACTTCAGTGGCCATCTCTTGCCCGATTTGAAGTCAAGATGCCAGTCGATCCCGCTCCCGAAACTGTAGAGGTCCGAGCCTAACACTTTGTACTTGTTTTCATGGACTGTGTCGGCATCATCCATTATCGAGTCGAATTTCCCGAGGGACGTGAGGAGATTGATGTAAAATTCTTTTTTGTTCAGGTCGCTGATAAAAAATCTGACTCGCAGATCGGTCTTGAAAGACTTCAGAACATTTTCGCCGTCATGCCTTCCGCGTCGAAGCTTACTCACCAGAACGCGAGGCGTGATCCTGCGTCTGAAGAACCGCGTCCTGATGTCGTATAATCTTCTTGAAACGAGGCGTGAATAGACCGCCTTGACTGTATTGAGCATGGACGACCCTTCGGATGGTTTCATCGATCTACGTTCGGATCCGCCGATATAGGATGATGGTTCAGCTCGGTCAATCGAATTGCTCCGTCCGTTCAAATCGGAATGAATCGTCGATAAAGGTCCAGATTCTTCTTTAGAAATTCCGCCTGCATCTCAAGGCCGGTGTTTATGTCAACACCTGGAGAGAACCCGAAAATGCGCTTAGCCCGCGAGCAGTCAGCGCTCGTTCTGAACACATCGCCTTTTTCTGTACGCCTTGAGTCGATCTGGATCTTCTTCCCCGTTATTTCGCCGGCTATTCGTATTACTTCCTGCATCGAAACGACGTGACCTCCGCCGACATTAAATATTCCTCCTGCGTCCGCGCTTTTTGCTGCTAGCACCATTGCTTCGGTTACGTCGCCAACATATGTGAAGTCTCTCTCCTGTTTCCCGTCTCCAAAGAGCGGAAAACTTCTTCCTGTCAATGCCGCGACGATCAGTTTGGCGAACGCCATGTCGGGTCGCTGCCTGGGTCCATAAACGGTGAACAGACGCAGGGACACGGTCGGGGTCCCGAAATTCGCGGTGTAAAGGCCGCACAGATTCTCTCCGGCGAGCTTGGTCGCTCCATACGGCGAGTGAGGAGCGGTGATCCTGGCCTCGCTCACGGCCTCCTCTTTTATCTGGCCGTAGACCGAAGACGAGGAAGCATAAATAAATTTCTTGAGGCTCCTCGACACCTTCGCGGCTTCAAGGAGTTTCTGAGTTGACAGAATATTGTTCACGACATAAAGCGAAAAATTTTCTCCCCAGCTGCCGCGGACTCCGGGCTGTGCAGCAAGATGAAATATGAAATCCCTGTCTTCTGTCAGTGCGGCCAGGTCTGTCTTCATTATGTCGGCTTCTATGAAACTAAATTTCGCTTCCCGTTTCAACGTCTCCAGGTTGTTCAACTTGATTTCACGTGCATAGTAATCTGTCATGCAGTCTATGCCGGTGACTTCCATTTTATCCGCCATCAGTTTTTCGCAGAGCTGGGAGCCGATGAATCCCGCGCATCCCGTCACTAATGCTTTCAATGCACTATCTCCCTACAACAAAAATTATAACTCAGGTGTAGTAACGAAAGACATTTCAATTCTTTCACGCGTCAGCAAATTACCACTTTTGGATTAATCGTTCACGCGTTATTTCCGAAAATCCGAATTTGTATGGAGGATTGTGTTAAATTGAGTCTGGTTTTTGAAATTTATTACACACGCCGCAGCAAGAGATCGGGCCGCGTGTCCTTTCCGGTTGCGGAACCAATCAGTCAACATGAGAAGATATTGACCGACCTCGTTTTCTGGATGAATATTCCGGCATTCTACCAATCTGATCTTTTCAGGGCTCTCGCTTCCACATCGGAAGTGAATCTCCATGTTATCTATACGGGCAGGATCACGGGAGACCGCGTAGCGTTGGGCTGGCAGGAGGATTTGAAGGGATTTGATTACGAGTTCCTATCTGGTCGCTCCGCCATTGCGGACGCGGTGCGGAGAGCACGAAATCGCCGCCATGAAACTCATATCGTGAACGGCTTGTGGGCGGGCAAGGTCGTTGAATCAGTCTTGTCGACGCTCATGATCTCTGGTTCAAAGTACTACATTTACTCCGAAGCGCCGGATCCGCGAGCAAAAGTCTCATTCATGA
Source organism: Candidatus Kryptoniota bacterium (assembly GCA_036567965.1). Lineage (NCBI taxonomy): Bacteria > Pseudomonadati > Candidatus Kryptoniota > Candidatus Kryptoniota bacterium. Next base: position 98,545 of record DATCTN010000008.1, on the reverse strand, counting down.
AAGCCGCAGTTCTCAATGCGGCAGGCAAAGCATTTGTCAGGAGCGCTGCTGGGATTCTCCCCATTTCTCATTTCGCGATGTCGTACTTCAAGTCGTACGGTGCGGACGAAGGTAAAATGTATCCGTTCGGTTATTTCCGCTCGATGCCTACGGATGAGCGGGCTGGCAAAGGGAATGGTCCCAAGAAAACTATCGATGTTGTTTTCGTGGGACAACTTGTGCACCGAAAAGGAGTGGACATTCTGGTTGAATCGGCGGAACCCATTCTCCGGGCCCACGATAATCTTGTCCTGCACCTTATCGGTACAGGTGAGCTGGAACAGGAGCTCAAACGATGGATCGCAGAAAGGAATCTTTCATCAAGAATTATCCTCGAGGGAGCGCTGGAACCGCGGAAGATCATCGGCAGGATAACCGATGCGGATCTGCTGGTCCTGCCGTCGAGATGGGACGGTTGGGGCCTGGTTGTAAATGAGGCTTTGATGGCAGGAACGCCTGTCCTGGTTTCCAGTTCATGCGGTGCGTCAGACGTCATCGCCGAAGGCTCAAATGGTTATGTCTTTCGCTCCGGTGATCGGGAGGATCTTGTGAGGAAGCTCGATGCCCACTTGTCAAACCGCTCCGCACAACGAGAGATGCGAATGAAAGCTCACGAAACCGGCAAGCTGTTGACCGCAGAAAACGCCGCTGAATATTTGCTCGGCGTGCTGAAAGGCGCGCAATATGAAACATCATTTCACTCGGACAAGTATCCGTGGCTGCGCAGTCTTGACTTCTATCGTAACGGAGATCAGTCAATTCATTGAGTTCGTCCGGCGAACTTGATGCGAGTTCGACTTAGCCCGTGAACCGTTATTTGAACCAGAAGATTTTTCCGTTTATATTTTTCTACCAATAAGCCCAATTTCAAGAATTTCATGAAGACGATTTCGATAAAATCACTTTCAATTCCAGACGTCAAAATTATCCGCTTCGCGCGGTTCAACGACAATCGCGGATTTTTTACTGAACCGTTCCGACAAAGCGATACAACCAACCTGCAAGAAGTGAAATCTCTATCGGGCGCAAGTCTGCTTCAGATGAACGAAAGTTATTCGAGCGCCGGAGTGTGTCGCGGGCTGCACTTTCAATGGAAACCCTTCATGGGTAAGCTGGTCCGGACCATTCACGGTAGAATGATCGACGTCGTTCTGGATATCAGGAAGGGCTCGCCCACTCTCGGTAAGGTGACTGCCTACGACATGCCTGGGTCATTGACCGACCCGCACGATGAATGGATTTGGGTTCCCCCGGGGTTTGCCCACGGCAATTTTTTTACTGCAGATTCGAGGATAGAGTACCTCTGCACCGGTGAATACAGCCCTAACTCCGAGGCGGGAGTGTCACCCCTCTCAACCGATCTCGACTGGTCGCTCTGTCCCCCGGAGCTAAAATCACTCTTTGATGAAGTCGTCAGGAAGAATGGCATACTCAGCGAAAAAGACAGGAACGGACTTTCCCTGAAGAAGTGGCTTGACGATTCGCGATCGGATAATTTTGTTTACGGTAAATGCTGACTGGTCGACATGACTGATGACGAGAAGGTGTTGTTTACCGGCGGCGGCGGACTTCTCGGCAGAGAATTTCAGAAGATTCTTCCCGGCGCATTGTATCCTTCGAAGAGAGAATTCGATGTTACCGATCCGGACCGGATGGAAACATATGTCGCAGGACGGAAGATCGGAACCATTCTGCATGCTGCGGCATTTACATCACCTCCCAAGGTAGATCAAAATCCCGTCCTTGCGATCGACGCAAATATTATCGGTACATCAAACATAGTGAAACTATGTGTCAAGCACTCCTTCAGACTCGTTTATGTCTCGACCGACTACGTCTTCCGCGGTGATTCCGGGGACTACAACGAGGAAGACGCATTGCACCCCGTCAATAAGTATGCGTGGTCAAAACTTGGCGGTGAGTGCGCGGTCCGAATGTATGAGAAGTCCGTTATCGTGCGAACAAGTTTCGGCCCGAACGAATTTCCCTACGACAAGGCGTTCGTGAACCAGTGGACCAGCAGAGAATCCGTTTCAGTGGTAGCACGTATGATTCTGAAGGTGGTCGAATCGGATTTTCAAGGAACATTACATGTAGGTGGAGACCGCAAGACAGTTTACGAGTACGCTGTGAGCCTCAGTCCTGACAAAAAAATCGGTAAGCTTTCAACTGACGAAGTAAAGTTCTTGGTTCCGAAGGACACCTCTCTTAACACTAGTCTTTACAAAACATTATTCGGAAAAAGGAATAGCTGATTATCATATGAGCGGAAACGGAAAAACTAAGATTCTACTCGGGGGCGGAGGCGGATATATCGGGAGTTCGCTCGCGCCGGTCCTCCTTGAGCACGGGTACGAGGTTAGTGTGGTCGATTTCTTCTGGTTCGGAAACCATCTGCCGGGCGAGGTGAAGACAATCCAGAAAGATCTTTTCGATTTGAAAGCCGAGGACATTAAGGGATACGATATTTTTATTTTCCTGGCCGGATTGTCGAATGATCCCATGGCCGAATTTAGTCCCGCGAAGAATTTCATTTACAATGCCGCACTTCCGGCGTATCTGGCTTTCGTCGCGAAGCAAGCGGGGATCAAAAGATATATCTACGCTTCGTCGTGTTCGGTCTACGGTTATACCGAGAATAATCTCTACGATGAGGAGTCGCCGGTCACCTGCGGTTATCCGTACGGAATATCCAAGTTGCAGGGAGAACGCGGGGTCTTTCAGATTCAGGACGACTCGTTCTCAGTTATTGCCTTGAGACAGGGCACCGTCTCCGGTTTCAGTCCGCGTATGCGTTTTGATCTCATAGTTAACACGATGTTTAAATCAGCGGTCAGGGATGGGGTGATTACCATAAACAATCCCGCCATCTGGAGACCGATATGTGATATACGGGATATCGTTTCGGCTTACCTCAGGGCGATACAAGCCGACCAGGGATTGAATGGAGTATTCAATATCGCGGCCGGTAATTTCACCGTCGGTGAAGCTGCCGATCTTGTGAAGATGGAAGTCGAGCGACTGACTTCGAAAAAGGTGAAACTCGACATCAAGAATATCCAGGATTATCGCAATTATAAAGTCTCGATCGATAAAGCGAAAACGAGTCTCGGTTTTCGACCGCAGTTTTCCATTCGTGACACTGTTTCAGATGTGTACGCGCATTTGAATATGTATGGCGATTTTGAGAAGGACGAGTTTTACAACTTTAGAACGTTCAAGAAAATCAAATGGTGACGCGGAGCCACTGCTGCTGTCGGCTGCGAAAATATACATGCGTACACCCGAACGAACGGCCGGAGCGGTGTTCACAACACGTGTGAAATCCTGAATGACCAGGTGCCCGGTATGTAATACCGTCGACGGTACTGAATACCTTATTCGTGAAATGATGTATGGTACAAAATCCGTATTTCGATATCGTGAGTGCAGTAATTGCGAAACACTTTATTTCCTTGACGCGGCAGATGGTGCCGCGAAGCCGGACCTATATCCCCCGGATTATCAGACCCACATTCAACCCGAGAATCTCCAGATAGACGGGGGATTAGCGCTCTATGCCCGACGGAAGCGCTGGGAGTACCTTACGCGGCATACCGGAGTGGTCGGAAAAGTTCTGCAAAATCTGAAGCCGATTAGTCCTCCTGCCTGGCTCTTACGATCCGGCATGAAGGATTACGATTCCAGAATCCTTGACGTGGGATGCGGTTCCGGGAGCCTCCTGTTTTATTTGCGCAGCATAGGTTTCAAAGATCTGAATGGAGTGGATCCATACATCGAAAAGGACATTTTGTCCGAGCGGATCAAAATAAAAAAAGGCGTCTTGCGTGAGATGGACGGTAAATTCGATTCGATAATCTTCCATCATTCTTTCGAACACCTGGATGAACCATTGGATTATCTGAAAGGGTCGGCGGAGTTGCTCAAAGAGCGGGGACGTATCATCATCGGGATGCCGGTGAAGGACTGTTTTGCCTGGGAAAAATATAAGACAAATTGGGTCCAGCTGGACGCGCCGAGACACAGAGTGTTACTCACGCGCAAGAGTTTCAAACAACTATGTGACAAGGCCGGACTTCAAATCGTAGATTCCTTCAGCGACTCTTACGATTTCCAATTCTGGGGAAGCGAACAGAATTCCCGCGGTATCCCGCTCCATTCTGAAGTATCCTACATGGTGAATCCTGCGAAGAGCATCTTCACACCCGAGATGATTGAGCAATATCGGCTCGATTCCGAGAAGCTAAACCGGGAGAACCGCGGTGATCAAGCGGTGTTCATTCTTGGAATACAAGCGTGAACTTCAGGTGGCCGCTTTCGTGAATCCAGAATCGGCCCGGCAGCATCTCCAGATTCCAGGGCCTCTCCCGATACAATCCCGCGGAGACTGAATTGAAAAGTCACCCGAAGGTCAGCATCGTCATCTCGTGTTTTAATCAGATCAAGTATCTGCCAAAAACAATAGAGAGCGCGCAGCGGGTCGACTACGGGAATCTCGAAATTGTCATTTCAGATGATGCGTCGACAGACGGTACGGAAGTATCGATTGCGAAATACCTGGATGATCCAAGGATAAGGTTCTTCCGAAACCCGACAAACCTGGGGATTGTCAGAAATTATAGGAAGGGGCTCTATGATTATGCCACCGGCGAGTGGGCAATATACCTCGATGGAGACGATTATCTGACGGATGTTAACTTCATCCGCGACGCTGTCGAAGCGATAGGGAAGTACGATGACGTGGTTCTGGTTGCGGGGGGCGAAACGGCTCTTGACCCCGACGGGTCAAGCGTAGATCAACTTCCCACAACACATCCTATTGAATTTCTTGAAGGGAAGTCGTTCTTCCTGAAATGGTTTGGGAGCACGGGAGGAACTGCACATCTTGGAGCTCTGTATCGCAGGGACCTTGCAATGAAAATTGGTTTTTATGTCCACGATGTTGTGAGCTCCGACTGGGAGTGCCTACGGAGATTGGTGGTTACCGGTAATGTGGTTGCCTTCGGACGATCGGTTGGAGTCTGGAGAAGGCACGAATCTAACATATCCAGAGCTTATGATGTGCAGAAACGCCTCGATAATCTCATAAGCATTACCGGTCCGTACGAATTCGCAAAAGCGTATTTTCAAGACCGCGCATCGTTGGATGGGTGGTACAAGGAAGCCATAATTGATTTTCTTCAGGGAAATTTTGTCTATTTTGTCACAGGCGGATTTGTTCGGAGAGCCTTTACCTTTTTGTCCGAGGGGCTGCGAAAGTTTCCTGAATTAAAAACTTCCACTTACTTGCGGATCTTCCGGCATCCTGCGGTTCTACTCGCGTTGAGCGCGAACCTCCTGGGGCAGATAAATTATCTGAGACTGAGAGAGCTGAAGAAAAAGCTAAAACGATTTCTGTCGAGACGCGTCGACTGACTGTTCGTCGCATTACCTCTTAAATCGAGATCTTGTATTCCCTCTTCCAGAGTTCAATCATCGTTAATGCATACAGCCTCTGATAGTTGAAGATTCCCCTGGACTGTAATCTCGATAATCGCAGGACCGCTTTCTTGTCGAAAAGAACTTGCGAGTCATCGGTAAGAATATCCGTGATGAATTTTCCCCAGCCTGTTTTGAACCACTCACCGAGCGGAATTGAGAAACCCTGCTTCCGATCGATGTCGAGCGTGGTGGGAAGAACCTTTCTCGCCAGTCGTTTCAGCAGGATTTTTCGGTCGGTTTCGGTGGCCTTCAGCCGATCGGGAACAGATCTAAAAGCGAATTCAATTATGCGGTGGTCGAGAAACGGCGCGCGCACTTCGAGCGACGCCAGCATACTCGCGCGGTCGACTTTGACTAGAACATAGCTTGGCAGGTAGTTTAGGAAATCCACCGCGGTTGCCCGCTGAAGTAATGTATATCCCTCTCCGCATCGGCCGAATGTGTTGTATTCCGATTTTTCTCTGTCGGAGATCTCCGGTCCAAATTTTTGCCTCATCACCCTTCGGGCGGTTTTGCGATCGAAATAAGTGTCGGTGCGAACAATATAATGGGGATTATCCGAAAGCCTAATGAGTGCTCTGTCTTTGTATGGAAATCCGGGCGGCAATAAATTCTGTACCGCCCTCCCGAGCGGACCCCTTAGAGAGGATGGTGTCAACCTTCTCGTTCCCTGAGTTCGCAGAAGGAGTGAGTAATGCATGTAACCGCCGAACAGCTCGTCTCCCCCGTCACCGCCCAGCGCGACGGTGGCGTATCTTCTTATCAGCTTTGAAATCATGTACGTCGGGATCATAGAAGAGTCGGCGATCGGTTCGTCATACTGGCGCGCCAGATCAATCATGATATCAGGTTCCACTGTCCCCGCTTCGAGTTCGGTGTGTTGTGTTCCGAAATGTGCGGCAACGAGCTTCGCGTACGGACCTTCGTTGAATTTTCCAAAGCCGGGGAAAGTCACGGTATACGTGTTGACCTTGGCCGCGGAAGTCCTCGCTGCCATTGCAGTAACGAGGCTCGAGTCCACCCCTCCGCTCAGCATGATCCCGACAGGCACGTCCGCAATAAGCTGCCGCTTGACGGAGTCTTCGAGCAAAGCCTCCAACTCGACGAGAGTATCTTCATCGGTGCGACTCGCGGCAGCCTCCGGCTCGGGCAGCTTCCAGTACTGCCACACTCTTGTCGTGTCGTTCCCAATATCGTACGTCATGGCGTGGGCAGGAGGAAGTTTCTTGAAGGCCTTCAGGATACAGAGTTCGCCCGGGACGTATCCGAATGACAGATAATATTGAAGGGCATTAAAATCGATTGCGCGTTCGACAGAACTGTCCGCGAGGATTGACTTCAACTCTGACCCGAAGCGGAACGTCCCCTTATCATGAATGTAGAAGAGCGGCTTTTCGCCCGCGCGGTCGCGTGCTATGAAGAGAATGTTTTTCTTAATGTCGAAAATCGCGAACGCGAACATTCCAATCAGGTGTTCCACAAACCCCGTCTGCCATTCTCGGTATGCCTCGAGTATAACTTCGGTGTCGGACGCGCTGTTGAATGAATGTCCCTTAGACCGCAATTCCTTCATCAATTCGCGGTAATTATATATTTCCCCGTTGAAGACTATAACAAAATCTTTCGCGTGATCCATCATGGGCTGATGTCCCGCAGGCGACAGGTCTATTATCGCGAGCCGCCTCATCGCGAGACCGACGGTTCCATCCTCCGACCACCAGTCGCCGGCGTCATCCGGACCCCTGTGTGTCATGGAATCGCGCATACGCTGCAGAAGCACCGGGTCTTTCTCCACTTTTCTACCTGCTATCCCCGTAATGCCGCACATGGCTAGTGCCTCACCGAATTAACATCTCTCAAGAACTGCTTCATCCTGCTGTCCACATCATGTCCGTCTCTCTTCACCCGCTCATATCCCGATAACGCAATCTCTTTCCGTTGGCTTTCGTTTTTCAGATAATATTCAATTTTCGATAATAATTCATCCGCCGATCGAAAGTACTCGGCGTCCACCTTTTCCTTGAACATGCTGTTTAGATCATCTGTATATTCGCTGAGCATGAACGATTTCATTGCAGGAATCTCAAAACTTCTCCTCGTGTAAGTGTCATTGTTTAGCTTCGAGAGAAAAGAGAGGGAGATCTTAGCTCCGCAAATTGCTTTCCTGTATTCGATTCCTCTTACGGGCTTTATTGGGAGCAGCCTCTTCAGCGGATGTCCTTCGGGGAGCGCAGAAATAGCCGCGTCCCATCCCGTCCCGAATAATTTCAAATCGATTCCTTGTCTAGCAATATTCGAAAGTAAATCAAGTCTCCAATCATCTTCAAAGTGTCCTGCAAACACAACGTCGCTCCTGAATGCCGGTTCCATTTCATTTTGATCCATCGGGAACGTCTCCGCGGAATCGAAGTAAGACCGGAGAAGTCGCGTGTCCTTCGAGCCCGCCAGCCTGAAATCCTCCATGTTCGATTTGCGGTAACAGAAGTTAATGTCGAATAACGGGATCGACTTCTTCAAATGACGCCACATATGTCGGGGTTGGTTGTTTCCCCAGGGGTTGTCGTTCGTGTATTGCACGATCAGCGCGCCGGGCAAAAGTCGTCTCAACCCTAAAATTGTGGCCGGGTAAATGTGCGTGTCGTTATACAGCCAGATGACATCGGGTTTTGTGTCGGCGGCAGTTTTCAATAGTTCACGGTTAATCCTGAGAACAGTCGGTCCGGTGATGAATTTGTTTTGGAGTCTCGCCCACGCCGATGCGATGACGGGATCCCTATCGGGGAAAACAGAGAAGAAGTACTTCGCCCAGCCGAACCTAACCACCTCGTTCCCCAATCTCTCCAGCGCTATCGCGCAGGCCTCCTGATATTGTTTCCATAACCATTGACCCGAGATCAGGATCTTTGACATCAGCGGGTTCCCAAAAGCGACATCAGTTTCTGCTCTGCGTTCGACATGTTTTTGTCGTAATCGGCTCGTTCGGTGACAATCGAGAAATTCTTTTTCCTAATTTCCTGATGCCTGTCCTTTTCGAGGATCGCTTTCTCGATTGTGGCGGCGATCGATTCCGCGTTTAATGGATTGAAAAGGTAACCATTCGAGCCGTCTGTGACCCATTCCCTGATGGAGTCGATGTTGCTCATTATGGGAATACTCCCGAATGTCATTGCTTCAAGCATGGAATTCGGTGTCCCGTCATTCCGGGAAACTGAAACCGAGAAGTCGGCTCCCTTCAGCGCCTCGAGTGCTTTCTCGTGCGGCAACTCATCGATAAGAATAATCCTATTGTCCAGCTTGAATCTGCGTATGAGACGGCTGAGTTTGTGGAATCGCAATCCGTTCTTCTTCCCCGCAATTACAAGATGGAAGTTCGCGTTTCTGCTTGCCAGGATTTTGCAGGCGTGAATCAGCGGGATATTGTCGATGTCCTGGCTTCCGAATCCTCTCAAGCTCAGAATGACCGGCGCTCCGGAAATGCGAAGGGTTTCCTCGAAGAATCCCGTCCTCGATTTAAGCGACGCAGCGCCGTCATCCAGGTTTTTTCGGAACATTCCGCCGGCTCCCGGGACCACGAGGTGCGGTTTCTCCCGAGGAAAACCGAATTCATAACCCAGCTCTAGATCCCTGTTGCAATCGGTGAAGAGAAAGTCCGCCGACTTGAGAGTTCTGATAGTCAGTTCGCGGAAGTCAGACATCTGTCCCCAGTATGTCAGGTCGTTGCCCCATGTCGAAATGGCTAGAGGGGAATTCAATTTGGTCAATGCACCGATGAATCCCTCGTTGGGTATCCTGAGAGCGTGCACGATATCAGGCTTGATGGAAGCAATTATCCCTGACACTCTAGCCGCGTGCCGTGAAGTCTCCGAACGGAGCTGCCTGATCTTGTTGGTCAGAAAGATTCGTTCCGCGAGTGAAACGACCGCTTGATTCATCGGCAACTTGATCACTGCTGAGAGCATCGATCTTTTCCAGTATGAAGCATCATGGATCACCGGATGGTCCGAATATACTTCGGCACCGTCAACCTGCCCGTCAAACGGTGTCGTGGAATAAATGAATACCTCATGCCGCCTTTTTATGAAGAAGGTTATCCACTTACGGGAGTGAATGCTGTTCAGATCGCAGAGAAAGAGGATCCTCAATTATTTTACCTCGCCCTTTGAAGTAATCAGCTGCATCGCGTTTACGGCGCTTGACCAATTTAAAATCAGCCATGCGAGGAAGATTGCAGCATCGGCAGAGACCTGGAGCGTCAGGTTGCCTCCAGTAAGAAAATTGAAAGCAATCATCGCGAGACTCAACACTATGGTGCTTCCCTGTATTTTGAGGACTTCAAAGTCAATTAAGGTCTCGATCCTATTTACGAGCACGGCATAAAGAATAGTGGCGATCACCTGAGCGAACGCCAGGCTGATCGGAAGACCGTACAGGGAGAAGACTCGTACCGACGGGTAAATCGCAATTGCAAGCAAGGACACGAACAGAATTGCCGCGTAAAGTGTAAGCCTCCCCTTCTTCATTGCAAGCCCCGTCGCGCCGAGACTCGTGCCGATGAGCATTGCATAGTAGTACGGGAACAGCGCCATGAACAGCAGAAACATTGTGTGTACTCCGTCCGGCGGCACGCGGCCCGAGAAAAGCACGTTGAACACATTTTGGAAAACTATCACGACTACGAAGAATGTCCCAGCAAAGAGTACCACGCTGCTCCTCACAATGTGCACGAGCAGACTTCTAATCTCGCTGTAATCTTTCTTTGATGCGAGCTTCGAAGATTTTGTATAGTATACCTGAGCAAGCGGAGAGTTCGTAGTTCCCATCAGGACGTTTATGATTTTCTCGGCATAACTGTACAGAGTGAGCATTCCTGCCGGGAAGTAAGAAAGAATCGATGTTGTTAAAGGCCCTCTCAGGAGCTGGATCATATTTGCCGCCCTCACGGGTATATTCTTCACGAGGAGAAAGTTGAGATCCTTCTGTCGTACGGGGTTGACAAATCTCGCGCCGACTTTGATTTTACAGTAGAGAAACAAAACGAGGAAAATTGTGATCGACGAGATTAGTGTGGCATACATGAGAGCCGCCACGCCGAAGCGCGATCCTCCGATAAGAAGGCCAAGAATATTGAATGTGGGCGTGATCAGATTTGTGAGGTAAGTTATCAGGAAGAATGAATTTGCATTCAGCGTGGAATTTAGGACCATGGAAATTGTCGCAAAGGCAATCGATAGAGAGATGATACGCAGCATATCCACCGCAAGTCCGAATTTTGCCGTTTGAAACCCGCTGGCAAAAATCGAAATGAAAACCGGTGCCAGGACATAAACCAACGCACTAATCACGACACCCGAGATCAAAGACAAGGTCAGGATGGACCCCGACAAATTCCGCGCGTCCTCGGCGCCGCGGTTCTTCGCGTCATGGTAGATTGGCACGAAGAGATCGGTCAGGAAACCGGTCGACAAGCCGGTGACGAAAGTCGTAATTGTAATTACAAGATAGTAGATATCGGTGGAGTCCGACGCCCCAAAATATCTCACAATTATAATCTGGACAACAAAACCGACCAAGACGGTCAGGAGATTTATCGCATTAAGAAAGAATATCATTTCCCTGGGCTGCGAAAGGAGTTTTTAATCGCGGAAACCGTTTCTTGTCTGCATTACGTTAAATAATATAACCGCGATGTATGCCTCTTTCAATCTGGAGGCGACTCATTCGGCCGCGGCCTTGCGCACGTGATGGAGTATGATCCGCTTTGCGGCATCGTCGCCGGCATGTTAAATTGAATACGGAACAATCAATTAAATCTTTGGATAGACAGAATCATGAATGGATTTTCTCAAAAATATAAACGCCTTCTCGAGCATCTTGGTAATTATACGGCCGACGGTTTGGTCGTGGCATTCTCGGGAGGAGTAGACAGCGGATTTCTCGTGTGGGCTTCCGAAGAGGCGAGGAAAGAGTTCGGAGGAAGAGTTCTTGCCCTGACAACAGACAGCGAAAGCATGCCGGCACATGACAGAGCCGATGTCGAAACTTTCGTGAAGCAGATCGGTGTGAAGCACGTCTGGAGAAATAGCACCGAAGTTGATCAGGCGGAGTACATGGCGAATGACGCGTTAAGGTGCTATTACTGCAAGACGGAGTTGTTCAAGATCGCGAAAGATGTTGCGGCGGAACATGACTGTTTGCGGATTGCTTACGGCTACAGCGCTTCGGACAGGACGGACACAAGACCCGGCCATCGCGCCGCGCTCGAAAACGATATTCTTTTTCCTCTGGCGGATTATGAATTCACTAAACCGGAGATCCGGCAGATAATGCTGGAGAACGGATTCGAGTTGCACGATAAACCATCCAGTCCATGTCTTAGCTCGCGGATCATGAGAGGAGTGAGGATCACGAAGGAGGAATTGAAGAACGTTGACGATCTGGAAACGATTCTGCGTGAAGGCGGACTACGGGTTTTTCGCCTTCGCGTGCATGAAATCGGAGACAAACATTTTCTGAGGTTGGAGACCGCACCCGAGGAAATGGCTGTCGCGCTGCGTCTTAAGGATGAGCTCACCAGAGCTGCCAAAGCGCGCGGCTACGAGTGGATCACTCTTGATCTCGAGGGATACAGATCCGGCGGCGGCACGATCTGATATGAAAGCCGATTCTATCAGGAAAATCCTTGACGATGTCCAGAACGGAAAAATGAATGCCGATGAGGCGTTTGAAAAGATAAGACGTTTCCCGCTGGAGACGGAAGATCTTGGATACGCGACCGTCGATCATAGCCGTGGACTCAGGTTGGGACTCGGAGAAGTGATATACGGTGAGGGCAAAGGGGTCGACCAGATAGAGGGCATTGCCGGAAAGCTTTCGTTGTCCGGTGAACCGATACTAATCACGCGGCTCTCCGACGACAAGTTGAAGGTCCTGAAGAAAAAATTTCCCGGAGGAAGGGTAAATTCGCTGGCGCGGACGTACACGATAAATCCTATTCCCTCCAAAGACAAACCTGCTGACGAGCCGTACGTTTGCATCGTGACAGCCGGGACGAGCGATATCCCTGTGGCGGAGGAAGCAGCGGACGTCTGCGCGGCTATGGGAGTGGCGTTTACGAGACTATACGACGTTGGAGTGGCGGGAATTCATCGCGTTATGAACAAGGTCGACATCATGCAGAAGGCGGCCGCAGTCGTGGTGATCGCCGGTATGGAGGGCGCACTCCCGAGCGTCGTAGGGGGACTCGTGTCCAGGCCGATCTTTGCCGTTCCCACCGACGTAGGCTACGGCGCTAACCTGAAGGGGCTCACTGCCCTTCTGAGCATGCTCTCGTCGTGCGCGCCAGGCATAGCGGTTACAAACATTAACGCCGGATTCTCGGCAGCATACGCCGCATGTCGCGTCGTAAATGCTGTCAGGGAATCAATGAAGAAACTTCCGGCTGAGGGTCCTCGCGAATTGAAAAAGAGTGCGCCCGCACGCTGACTGTGCGTAGTTCCTTTTCAGTTACATCCAATCCTTAAGACTCTTCCTGGAGGTTCGTAAATATCGTGATAGGTTGGTCGGAGACCAGCGCTTTCCCTCCGCACGGCAATAAGAATTCCCGGTGAGCATCAACGAAAGCGTTAACATAATCTTCCGCGGTCAGAATGCCGTGCATCGACATGAGCGTCGCTTCCATTTCGGGCGTTTGAGCGCGCGCAGGCCCGCGCCGGGTGTTCTCCCTGCTTATCGTCCACGCAGGCTCGATCAGGAGGCCGAATCCCCCAGAGTCACTTGCCGGTGTCCAGTGTACCGCCATGATATCGTAACCGATCTTCACAATGTAACCATTGTTAGCGGCGTAGATCTCGTCGCGCACCATCTTGCAGCAGTTGCGGTAGATCCCAAAGTAATGACGCCCTCTGGTCCTCGCGTCGTCTATCAGTCCTTCGATTATGAGTCCTTCAGCCAGAGCAGGAGAGTCTTTCAATACGACCTGAGTCTCCGAGAATCCTTCATCGGCGAACTTTTCCATGCCTATTCCGTATCCGAACGCCTGTCCCCCAAGTGTTAACACGGAGCTTTCGGATTTTGAAAGCCACTTCTGATACTTTAGTCGATCTATATCTGCGACATTCTTGACTTCTGCCGTCATGAACCGAATGGGTTCATCAGGCAATTCTACCGGAAAAGCACGATGAAAAACTCCCAAAGTGTTACCTTTGTGGTTCATCATAAACCCTCCGTTTTATGTCTCTTCAAGTTAATCCATTCTTCGGAATCTGCAACCCATTAAGACGGGGACACCCGACATTTACGTTGTATTTTCCATTTTCCTAAACTTCTTGTACACGATTCTTGTTTAATGTTTATTAGAGTAATTGTAATGATGAATAGGGGAAATGATTGAACCGACAGCATTGGTGAGCGTCTAACTGTATGATTTGACATTTGTTCCGGTTTTGTTTAAAATCTTCTTGTAATGCGGAGGAAAAGATGAAGAATGTTGCGGGCTTGATGGTGATGCTCCTCGTTTTGAGCTCGGTGTCCTATGGCCAATTCAGAGATCAACTTTCAGATAAACCGAACGTTGATAATTCTCTGATCAGGCCGGACGACAACGAGGGACTGATTCTCGGGTTCATTAACCCCGCCAATTTTTCAATGCGCCAATCCGTTTCGATGAGTTTCTCCACGATGGGTGGACAATCGATGGCGTTAGGAATGTACACCAACAGCCTTAGCTACCGCATCAGCAATCCGTTGACACTTAGCGCCGACGTTAGTCTCCTGAACTCTCCTTATAGTTCTCTCGGGAATAAATTCGCGCAGAGTGTGAACGGGATATATTTGACTCGTGCCGACCTCAACTACCATCCGTCAAATAACTTCATGATAGATCTGCAGTTCAATCAGGATCCGTTATACAGGTACTATAATCCATACAACTACTATAATCCCTGGGGATGGTACGGCCTTCCCAGGTAACCAACCTGGAGTTTCGTATCAGGGGATACCGGGCGCGGCCGGACGAATCAATTCTTCCACTTCAAGATCTGTGCTGACTTCATCCCGCGCATTTTCAATATTTGATGAAAAGGAATAGGGGCAAACCAAGGCATCCCGCCGATCCCAAAAGCATACTCGCCGTATCGCTCCAGGTATTCGTCCTGCTTCTCGCAGCAGTCCTTCTTTATTCGCTGCTGGACCGGTTCGTGTTTCATCCGCCCGTCAGGATCGAAAGGACCGAAGGGACATCCCCGACTAAAGTTGAGAAGCTCATTCAGGTGAGCGTCAGGAATGAATGCGGCGCGGCAGATATGGCTATGGTATTTACGTCGTACCTCAGGCGACGAGGCTTCGATGTAGTCGAGGCGACAAACGGCGAAGTGTTCAACCGCCCGAACACAACCGTCATCGACGCTTCGGGCAATTATACCAACGCACTGCGGGTGGCAGAAGCATTGGGTGTGAATAAAACCAACGTGATTACGAAACTGGATCCACGGAGCTACGTCGATGTGGAAGTACTCATAGGCAAAGATTTCCAGGATTTGAAACCGAACAAGGGTACCGAGTAAGATGGCACAATCAAAACCATTGCAGAGGCGGATTGCGGATCTCGCCCTGACAAAAAAAGCGGGAGATGTCTCGATAATGGATCTCCGCAAGCTGACCTCGATGACCGATTACTTCGTCGTTTGCAGTGCGGACTCCGAAACTCAGGTAAAAGCGATAGCGGACGCGATCGTTGCGGGACTCGAAGAAGAAGGCGAAAGACCATGGCACGCAGAAGGGCTACAAAACCTTCAGTGGGTCCTTCTTGATTATGTCGATGTCGTGGTACATGTCTTCCACAAAGACGCGCGCACATTCTACGGCCTGGAAAAACTATGGGGAGATGCTAAAATCCAAAATATAATCGACAGAAAACCTAGAACGCCATCTAGAACCAGAAAAGCCGCAGGGAAATGAAAGATCTCCTGAAGAAGGGTATAGAAGAGGCTCTTGTCAAATCCGGCTTGTCGGAGCGGCTTTCATCCGGACAGCCGATCGAGATTTCATTCGAGAAACCGAAAGTGGAATCGCACGGCGATCTGTCGACGAATGTGGCGCTCCTCGCTGCTAAGGAGTTGAAGATGAAGCCGCGCGACGTTGCGCAGAAAATCGTCGAGGTCCTCGCGCTGGATGACACATTGGTAGAGAAACTGGAAATCGCCGGACCAGGTTTTATCAATTTCAGATTTAAGAACGCCTATTTCCTTTCATTCCTAAAAACTGTATTGGAACATGGAGAGGAATACGGCAGGTCCAATCCCGCTGCCGGACTGAAGACTCAGGTAGAATTTGTCAGTGCAAATCCTACCGGCCCTTTGACTGTGGGCCACGGGAGAGGAGCCGTGTTTGGCGACACTTTGGCGAATGTCCTCGAATGGACGGGGCATGACGTTACCCGGGAATATTATTTCAACAATGCCGGCCGCCAGATGCGCGTTCTCGGAGATTCGGTCAGGTTAAGATACCTGGAAATTCTCGGCGAGAAGATCGAGTTCCCCCAGGATTACTATCAGGGCGAATACATCCGCGAGATAGCGCAAAGTCTTTTTAATGAGAACGGAAGAAATCTCATGGATCAACCGGCCGAAGGAATATTCAAGGATAGAGCCGAACAAGATATTTTCAACGATATTAAGAAAACCCTCTCGCGGCTCGGCATCGAATTCGATGTCTTTTATAATGAGAATTCGCTTTATGAAACAGGGAAGATTAAGGAGGTTGTCGCGGCACTGGAGTCCGTCGGACTTGCGTACGATAAGGATGGCGCGAAGTGGTTCAAGGCCACTGCAGTCGGCGGCGAACAGGACAAAGTAATACTGAAGAGCACCGGCGAGCCAACGTACAGGCTCCCGGATGTGGCGTATCACATCGAAAAATTTCGGCGCGGGTTCGAACTGGTGATCGATATATTCGGGTCAGATCATATCGCCACATATCCTGACGTCCTCCTCGCGCTGAAGTCCCTCGGTTACGACGCCGAAAAAATCAAGGTCCTCATTCATCAGTTCGTAACGATTCTTCAGAACGGCGAAGTAGTGAAAATGTCGACCAGGAAGGCGAATTTCATTACTCTCGATGAGCTTATTGATTGGGTGGGCGCTGATGCCGTCCGGTTCTTCTTCCTCATGAGAAATATCGGGACTCATCTTAATTTCGATATCGACCTGGCGAAAAAGCAGAGCGAAGAAAATCCCGTCTTCTACCTCCAGTACGCACATGCGAGAATCGCGAGCATATTGAGATTCGCAGTTGACGAGGGATTCCAGACTGAAGATATTCTTTCCCTGGGAAAGTCAGGCCGGGGCAACTCCCTTCTCGAGGAAAAAGAAGAGATCGATCTGGCTAAAACTCTAGGGTCTTTCCCGGAAGTGGTGATGGCAGCAGCGGCTACATTCGAGCCGCATAGGATAATCGGCTATCTCCAGGAAGTTGCTGAGGCGTTTCACAGATTTTACCACGTCCATAGAGTTGTCATACCCGATCGCGAACTTGCCAGTTCGAGACTAACACTCTGCCTCGCGACTAGGATTGTGCTTGCAAACGGATTCAGGATCCTCGGCATAACGGCTCCCGAGAAAATGTAAGCCTCGTCGCGCCGGCGTTGCGCACCGTTACAAGGGCGGGAACCATTCCGGACTCATCTCGGTTGAAAATTCCAAACGTGCGGAAAGACTGGAACGCTTTCGGTCTGACGTACGGACACAAATCATGCTAAGAGACAAGATGACTATTATCGGCAAATTCGTCGCGGCAGGACTGATAGTATGCACAGCCCACACGACAGGATTCAGTGGAACAAGAACGGTCGAGGGAGATAAACGCCAGTCTGTTGTCATCTATCATGCCGATCATTTCTTTCATTCAGTCGACGGCGTATGCAAAGAGGTGACGTGTAATGTTGTTGTCGATAGCGCGTCGGATGCCATCTTGTCCGTCTTCATATCCGCACCTGTGACTGCCTTTAACAGCGGCAACTCAAGTCGGGACACTACGGCGATGCGCGCAATCGAATCGACGAAATATCCTCGTGTGGAATTCGTCAGCGATACGGTTCGTTGCACTTCGGACTCAACCATGATGGTCAGCGGCAAGCTCGACTTTCATGGGGTCAAAAGGAAAATCTCGATCAATGTGACAGAGGCTGCAAATCTGCACAGCACCGTTTTCGACGGTGAGTTTCATGCCGCATTCTCCGATTTCAATATTGAGAGGCCCTCTCTGGTCTTCATTCCGATAAGCGATAGTTTCGGAGTGAAATTCCATGTGGTCTTGGACCAGAGGATTTAGCAATATTCCTGCGGCATATGATGATGCATTTTTCTTGGATACGCACAAAAAATTCTCGCTCCACGCCTTTCAAGAAATAGTTCTTTTGCGTAAATTTTAAGTCGTCGATTCCGACGAACTCGTGATTTCTAAGAGGAAGGTATATGCTCAAACCCAGAAAAAGGATTACAAAAAAAGAACTGAAACAGGACCAGCTGGTAACAACCTACTTCAAAGCGATTGACTTCTTTCGAAATAACAGGAAGCTCGTGAGCGGATTGGCCACAGGTCTCGCTGTCGCAATACTTGTAGTGTTTGTATACATGAATAACCGGCACAAAAGTAACGAGGAAGCAACGACGGAACTTTCGAGAGTTATGGACCTGTTCAATGGCGGAGCTTACCAGGTTGCGATAAACGGTGACCCGACTAGAAACATCACGGGCCTCAAAACGATCGTCGATAAGTACGGCGGCTCGGATGCCGGTGAAGAAGCTAAGGTGTATCTGGGTGACTGCTATTATTACATCGGCGATTATGACAACGCGCTGAAATACTTCAAAGATTATGGTGGAAGCGACAGGCTCCTTGACGCTAGCGCGCTTGCGGGTATGGCCGAAGTTTACGAGACCCGCGGAGATTTTGAGAAGGCGGCTGAATACTACGACCGCGCGGCCGCACGAGACTCAAAGAATTTCCTGGCAGCACAGTATCTAGTGGGGGCAGCGAGGAATTACATCAAGATCGGCAAGAAGGACAGGGCAATCGATCTACTGACGCGTGTCCAAAAGGATTTCCCGAATTCTCCTTATGCGGGAAATGTGGATCTTTATATGGCACAGGCAAAGGTGGATTAAGCCGGACCGCCGACTCAGGATCCGTTGAATTAAATCCCCGATTCACTCCGACATTCGGCGGATATAAGCCGGATGTCTTCAAGTATTCTCGATCGTACGACTTCCGCAGCATCGATTACTTCCGGCGACTGCTGTGAACTGAATGAAAAATCTCTTCCTGCTATTCCGTAGACTATCACACACTCGGGGAGTCTGCCCATCGCCCGCGCCATCTCAATGGCCTGGACGGTATCGATGCTGTGCGTCGAGAATGAGAAGAAATTCTTCGGGATAGGTTCGCTTGCCGCGTTTAGTCTGAAGATCGTTCCAACGGGCGACGACGATCTCACAGCATCAATGATAATGATAATTTGGTCGGGCTGCATAAGGTCGATCAGTCCCAGCTGATCGTCCGTGAGTTCTGCAGCCTTCACTTCCGGCGGAAGGAGGTGTTTCAATTCTCTGAGGACCATCAAACCGACGGCGTCATCGCTTCGCAGGTCGTTTCCGATGCCAACGACAGTCAAGGATGAATATCGCTTTACACTTAGGGCGTTCGAGCCGAACTCTGGCGACGGAGCCGAAATCTTCCCCATGATCTTAGGACTCTAATCTTCTATCGTCTCAAGTTTCAGGAAATGTGTGGCACACGAAATGCAGGGATCGTAATTCCTTACGAGCTGCTCGCACTTGAGCGTTAACTCCTGTTTCTGCAATTTGAAGTTTGCAGTTACGAAATTCTTGAGATCGGTCTCGATCATCTTCTGGTTCTGCGATGTCGGCGGCACGATCTTCGCATCTTTGATCAGGCCGTCTTCACCTACGAAATACCTGTGGTAGAGAATTCCGCGCGGCGCCTCAGTGCATCCGAACCCGAACCCGGCTCTTACCTCAAATTGCACCGCCGGTTTTTCGGGAGGTTCATAGTTTTCGATTATCCTTATCGCTTCCTCGCATGCAAAAAGTGTCTCGACTGACCTGACTATGATGCTTTTGAAATGATTTCGGATGGGGGGAACTGCCTTCGCCTCCTTGGCCGCTTTCTTCGCCAACGGGGTAAGCTTGTCGAAGTTCAGGTTGTATCTTGCCAGAGGACCGACGAGGTATGCACCTTTTCCTTTCCTGCTCGACTGAAGCGCGTTGGAATATGACGCGTAGTTCTCCTGGAAAATTAATTCGTATTCTCTTATGTCAATATCGAGCCCATCATTCGATACGATCCTTCCCTCGTTGAAAGGATACTCGGTAGGGTGACGGAGTGCGACGAATTCATAATCGTACTCAAAATCCGGGAAGGGGAGTGACGCAGCCCAGAGAACCGTCTCGTAAGATTCGTCTCTTGCGCGTTTCAAATCATCAAGAAGAGGAAGGAGTTCTTTTCTTTGCGGAACACGGTAGAATCCTCCAACCCTGACGTTTATCGGGTGGATCTCTCTTCCCCCGAGCGCGATGACAATGTCGTTCCCGGTCTTCTTTATCCGGAGACCTCTTTTTACCGCGTCGCCGTTTACCTTGGCAAGCTGTATGGCATCGTCGTATCCGAGGAAATCGGGCGCGTGAAGCATGTAGACGTGCAGCGCATGACTCTCGATCCACTCGCCGCAGTACAGAAGTCGCCGCAATTCACGCAATTGACCTTCGACCTTTACGCCGAAAGCATTCTCCATCGCGTGTACTGAACTCATCTGGTACGCAACGGGACAAATACCACAGATTCTTGCGGTGATGTCGGGCGCTTCCGAGAATTTCCTCCCACGCAGGAAAGCCTCGAAAAACCTGGGAGGCTCGAAAACTTTAAACTTGACATCGTCCACCTTCCCGTTGTGGGTCTTGACGCTCAGGGAGACCTCGCCCTCGACCCGGGCGAGATAATCAACTTTAAGGATCTTACTTTTCATGGGCTTCACTCTCTCTTCGGAATGCGTCCGCGTATGCGTTGAACGTTCGGAAAGCCAGCGAGATGTCGTGATTTGTGAGATTGAGTTCCTTGAAACGCTCGGCAAGTGAAGAAGTGTTCGGCGATTCCATCGGTCCGTAGCAGCCGTAGCATCCGCGGTCATAGGTCGGACAAATTGCATCGCACCCCGCTTGTGTGACCGGTCCCAAACATGCCGTCCCGTGAGCTACCATAACGCATGTGTTCCCTTTCAACTTGCAGTCGATGCATACGCTGGATGTATGAATATTGGGTTTCCTGTTGTTAAGGAACGCATTCACGACTTCAAGGAGTTGAAACTTATTTATGGGACACCCGCGGAGTTCGAAGTCCACATGAACGAAAGAACCGATCGGGAGTGATCTGTCGAGAGTCGAAATGTATTCCGGTGAGGCATAGACGATGTGGATAAAATCTTTGATGTCTTTCCAGTTTCTGAGGGCTTGGATGCCTCCGGCGGTGGCACATGCCCCGATCGTAATCAATACCCCGCACGATTTTCTGATCGCCCTGATGTGTTCCACGTCGTTCGGCGTCGTAATACTACCCTCTACAATTCCGATATCGTAAGGCCCCTTCAGCATCCGTCGACTCGCTTCGGGAAAATATGCGATATCAATCGCCTCCACGACGGACAGAAGATAGTCTTCGGCATCCAGAAGCGACAACTGGCACCCGTCGCATGAAGCGAATTTGAAGACTGCTACTTTCGGTCTTCCATCTTTTTTGGCCTTTGGCATTTCAAATTTCCTTCTTCTCGAGTAGTGAGTTGACTCTCGGCAGCTGAAATACAGGACCGTCCTTGCAGATGAAATCCGGCCCAAACTGACAATGTCCGCAGAGTCCGATGCCGCATTTCATATTTCTCTCCATAGAGATGTAAATCTGTTCCTTCTGAATTCCTCTGCGTTGAAGTTCCTCGATGGTATATTTCATCATCACTTCTGGTCCGCATACCATTGCTATGGTCGCTCTTGAATCCATCTTTATGTAAGAGAACAAGGTGGTCACCACGCCTATGTAACCCTTCCAGCTCGAGTCGCCTCGATCTACCGTAACGATCACGTCGGTGTTCGGAAGCTTGCTCCATTCCTCGAGTTCAACCCGGTACAGTAGATCAAGCGGGCTTCTGGCGCCGTAGAGAATTATTATCCTTCCGAACTCTTCTCTTCTCCTTTTGAGAGAGTAAATCACAGGCCTCAGCGGCGCGAGCCCGATACCGCCGGCCGCGATACATATGTCTCTGCCGGCCGCCTGCTCAAGTGGCCACGACGATCCGAACGGTCCTCGGATGCCGATTATGTCGCCGCGCTTCATTCTCGACATGGCCGTCGTCACCGTGCCGACACGGTGGATTGTGTGAGCAAGAAGACTTGGCTTCGCAGGATCCGAGCTTATCGAAATTGCGGACTCGCCGACTCCGAACGCGTAGACCATGTTGAACTGTCCGGCCGTGAACTTAAGTCCGTCCCCGTTCAACTCGGGTGAATCGATCATGAGAGTAAACGTATCATCGGTCTCCCAGATCACGCGCCGGATCGTCGCCAGCGCAGGAACCATTCGGTTTTCGCAGATGGGTTCGGAGTTCGTAAGTGTTTCAAGCATTGAGTGACTCCACAAATTTCCAGAGAATTTTATATCTTGGTTGATCCGTAAACGTCGAGTAACTGCAACCTGGTGGCTTCCAACCGGCGTTGAAGAACCTCAGTGAACCGGCGAAGTATTTCGTAGCCGAAGCGACAATCGGTTTCGCATTTTGCCCTCAGACATGTCGCGTCGAGCATGAAGCTGTGAACTTTTTCGAGAGCGAACGCGTCGAAATGCCAGCGGTAGGGAGAGATAAGCCAAGACCAGCCTATTACTTCTCCGGGTCCGAGGGTTTGAATCCTTACGCGTCCTTTTTCCCCGGCCTGAACTTCAAGCGCCACTCTTCCGCTCCGGATCAAGTAGAAGATCCTCGCGTCCTCGTCTTCATGGAACAGGTACGTACCCTCCTGAAAGACGACGTTGGAAGCGCAGGAGGTAAGCGTTTGAATCAGCTCTTCATCCATATCTTCGAGAAACGGATGACTTGTCAGAGAGGTGGATAGGTCCTGAACCTGCATGGTCAATCTCCTTTTCTTTGTTGGGTTTGTGCACCTCTTATTGATCGTATCTCAGCTGTCACATCGATGCCCACCGGACACCAGGTTATGCATCGACCGCAGCCGACGCAACCGAACATGCCATACTGCCCCACCCAGGTGGAAAATTTGTGTGTCAGCCATTGCCTGTATCTGGACTTCGGGCTGATTCGATAATTCCCGCCCGCAACTTTCGCGAAATCCATCGTGAAACATGAATCCCATCTCCTCGTTCTTGTGGCGACATGACCGAACAAATCGGTTGAATCCTCTATCGTAGAACAGAAACAGGTGGGACAAACCAACGTGCAGTTTCCGCACAGAAGACATCTTCCCGCGACATTGTCAAATTGCGGATGATCCAAGTTCTCGGATAGAAGCGCCTGCAAACCTTCCGTCTCGACGGATTTCTTCATCTCGCTCTCTGCCCGCATGATCAAAGCATCCGCCGCCCCAACCTCCTCATCGGTGGCCGGTGTCGTCTCGACCATCCCTGCGATCCTTGATCCGAGTTCGGTTCCAACTTGCATGATGAAGTAGTGTTCTTTTCCTGCGGACATTTCTGTCAACGCAAGATCAAAACCCGACTTGACTTTCGGTCCGCTCTTCATCGACGCGCAGAAACAAGTCCCGCCAGGCCTTGTACAGTTAATTGCTACGGTGAAAAGGTTCTTTCTGGCATCTGTGTAGGCGTTGTCCGCGTATGGTCCATCGACTAGGATTTTGTCCTGAATCAGAATGGCGCTCAACTCGCATGCACGTACTCCAATGAACGCGTACTTCATTGTTGGGTCCTTCTCGGGGACCGCGGTCAGCGATTTTCCGTTCCTCACGATCGAAAATAATTTCTTCATCGGCGGGTATAGAAATCGCTTCCAGGACTGAGGAGCCGGCCCGAAATCGAAATAAGTTTCGTCCTTGTGCTTCTTCAGTCGATACGATGCCGGCTCCTGTTCGTCGCTCCAACCGATAGGGAGCATATCGATCGAATCCACCCGATCATAAACAATGGCCCCGTCATGAATGGTAGGAGCAATTGTGGTGTAACCATCAGACCGGAGAGCATTCAGAAGCTGTTGAAGATTCTTAGCTTTTAACTTGAGAGTCGTATTCATGTGCCCGAAGAGTTTTGTTGTCTCTCTCTATGATTCAACGAGTGTGCCATCACATACTGCCAAGAAAAATTCAGATAACCGACATAGCTGACTCAGGTTGCCCCCGTGATGGGACAAAATGAGACCTAAAACGGTGTTCCGCGCATAAATAGTCATTGTACATTCATTTTAGCGTCACATATGTTATCACAGCCTCATCTTTATTGCTCATGAAAATCTCTCTGTCTTGATCCTCTTTTTGCGCGGGAAGGTTTCTGGTAAGTGGTGGCAGTTTGCTACCTAAGGGCTTATGTCACGCAGACGGGGCATCCGGGCGACCGATAGTAAGTCCTGTCAAGGCAGGAGACGGAAGAGTTTACCTGAAAAACTGGGAGGAGGCGTCATTTTGAACCAAATGGCAACCGCAGTCGTTTTATATGTGAATCAATAATCCTAAGAACCAATAAGGAGTCGCGAAAATGGCTGGAAAGGGACATCAAGGCCTTGAAGATTCGGCAAAAAACGATGGTCTGCACGGAGAAGTATACTATCCTTCTGCTGAAATAAGGGCTCAGGCAAACATAGCTGATCCTGAATCTGTGCACAAAGAAGCCGAAGAAGACCTTGAAGGCTATTGGGCCCGGAGAGCCGGAGAACTTGAGTGGTATAAGAAGTGGGACAAGGTACTCGACGATTCGAAGAAGCCGTTCTACAAATGGTTCGTCGGTGGAAAAACGAATATCGTTCTGAATGCTCTCGACAGACATGTAAAGACCTGGCGAAGAAACAAGCTGGCATTGATCTGGGAAGGTGAGAACGGTGAGGTTCGGACCTTCTCTTATCACGCTCTGAACAGAGAAGTCTGCCGGTTCGCAAACGTGCTGAGAAGCATGGGGGTCCGCAAGGGAGACAGAGTGACCATTTATATGCCGAGAATACCTGAGACTGTCATCGCAATGCTCGCGACTGTGAAGATTGGAGGGATCCATTCCGTAGTATACGGTGGCTTCTCTGTTGAGGCTCTTCACGGGAGAATTGAAGACAGCGAGTCACATATCGTAGTGACGGCTGATGGCGGCTATATGAATGGCAAGGTCGTCGAATTGAAGAAGATAGTCGACGAAGCGCTGAAAAGGACAGCGATTCCGGAAACCGTTATTGTCGTCAAACATACCGGGAAAGAAGTTCCGATGGAAGCCGGTAGAGACTACTGGTATCACGAGTTGATGAATCTCCCTTTAACTCGCAACGGAGGTAATTGCCAAACCGAAGAAATGGATGCGGAAGATCCGCTCTACATTCTTTATACTTCCGGCACGACCGGGAAACCGAAGGCAGTCCTTCATACACACGGCGGATATATGGTCGGTACGTATTCAACTCTGAAAGATGTTTTCGATTTAAAAGAAGAGGACAGATGGTGGTGCACCGCAGATCCGGGTTGGGTCACCGGTCATTCATACATTGTGTATGCTCCTCTCATTGCTGGTGCGACTTCATTTATGTACGAAGGAGCTCCGACTTTTCCGTATCCCGACAGGTGGTGGACCATGATAGAGAAATACGGCATCACGGTTTTCTATGGGACTCCGACGGCCATCCGTGGTCTAATGCGATATGGGGAAGCATGGCCCAACAGGCACGACCTTTCGTCGCTCAGGCTTCTCGGATCTGTGGGTGAGCCGATAAATCCCGAGGCGTGGCGCTGGTTCCACAGGGTCATCGGAAAAGAAAGATGTCCTATCATGGATACCTGGTGGCAAACCGAAACAGGTATGTTCATGATCGCGCCGACTCCTGTGACGCCGCTTAAGCCGGGCTCGGGGACGAAACCATATTTTGGAGTGCATGCGGATGTGGTCGACGAGACAGGCACACCTGTGAAACCCGGCGAGGAGGGTTACCTTGTTATAAAGCGACCATGGCCCGCAATGCTCCGCACTATTTATAAAGATCCGGATCGCTACGTCAACACGTATTGGAGTAAGTTCCCCGGATGCTATTTTGTCGGCGACTCTGCTCGAAAAGACGAAGACGGTTATTTCTGGATAATCGGAAGAGTGGACGACGTTATAAAAGTCAGTGGCTACAGACTTGGCACGGCTGAGTTAGAATCAGCTCTGGTCAGTCATCATGCAGTCGCCGAGGCGGCCGTTATCGGATTGCCACACGAGATAAAGGGTATCGCAATTTACGCATACGTCATCCTCAAAGCGGGGTTCGAAGGAAACGATACGCTCGCAGAGGAGCTCAGACAGCATGTCGCGCATGAAATGGGCCCGATAGCGAAGCCCGAAAAGATTACGTTTGTCCCGATTTTGCCGAAGACCAGAAGCGGGAAAATCATGAGGCGTGTCCTAAAAGCTCGCGCGCTCGGAATGCCTGAAGGCGACCTGAGCACTCTGGAGGAATGACGGCAGGAATAGAGCGATTGGGGAATCCTGGCGACTGATTCGATATCGACAACTGGATAGCTGATTTATTTAGTTTTTCGAAAGGTGAGGACGACTTCACCGGCGACAAAGAATTGTCTGTCGTCCGGCGAGAAGCTGAGGATCTGGTAAGATTTGTTTGATGGCTTGAGATGGATTTTGCCGTTCGCAAATTCGTAAAACCTGACGATCAGCACTCCCGCCGCACTTCCGAGCACCATCGAATTCTGCTCAGGTTGCAATACCCTCCGGCACACGACGTAGTCTCCCTTAAACAGACCTACGAAATTCATTGCGTCGTCGGATACTTTCACGCCAAAAAGTTCGCCCTCAGGGAGAATTTTCGCATCGAAGTGAAGAACGTCTACAATGTTCGAAAAAATGACCTCCCTCGATTCGATTCGCGATACGAATGGGATTGTCTTGATTGAAGGAGGGAGATCGGGGTTTGTCATTTCAGTTTTGGGAAGGTTTATTCCCCGTGATCTGCCGGCTTCCCTTTCTATATACCCTTTCCGCTCGAGTGCTTTGAGAAGGTCGCTCACCGCGCGCGTCGAACTAATACCCATTTGTTCCCCCAATTCGCGGAACGTAGGGGGCTTAGAATGGTCCTGGATGTAACGCCGGATAAATTCGAGAGCCTCGCCCTGCCTCTTAGTAAGACCTCTTGCCATCGGGATCTAAATTACAAAACACCAGTTTAGCGGTCAAGAAGAGAAGAGGAGTTTTGGCGTCCTTGTTTAGCAAAAATATTATAACGGCAGTTCACTGCATAAATGCCCGCGAAATTTCGGAATTTCGCATCGAAATTGGAGTGGGGAAAAAGGCGGAAAAAATTGCTTGACTTTTGGGCTGGGTTGGTTAAATTTCCAACGTGGTGGGGAAAAGTGGGGAACTTCCCAGCTTTTCCCAGAGTCTACTAAAAAAATGTGGATGTTTAGAGGAAATGTCGTCATTCAAAGGTCGATACGAATACGTTCTGGACTCCAAAGGTCGACTGAGTATCCCCGCAAAACTAAGGAAAAGCGTTTCCTCCGAAGCGCATGATACCTTTGTCGTAACCAGAGGAGTCGAGAAATGCCTCTATGTTTACCCCCTCGATGAATGGCGGCGGCTGGAAGACAAGCTCCGCGCCCTCAACCAATTTCTGGAGAAGCACAGATACTTCACCAGAACCCTCCTTATGTGGGCTTCTGAGGAATTTCCCCTAGACTCACAAGCACGTATAACAATCCCTAAAAACCTCTTGGAATTCGCCGAAATCGAAAAAGACGTCGTGATTATCGGAGCCCTCGAGAGGATAGAACTCTGGAGCAAGAAATCGTTCCATGAGTACCTAAACTCTCAACCCGAAAATTATGCGAGCGTTGTCGAACAAATCATGGCTGTGAATGTCCCTAAGTAATGGCTGGCTACCACGAACCTGTATTACTGTATGAAAGCATAGAATTCTTGGTCACAAATGTGAGCGGGAAATATGTGGACGCAACTTTTGGAGGAGGAGGTCACACGGCCCGACTACTTTCCAAACTGAAGCCTGATGCCCGCGTTCTCGCATTCGACGTGGACAAAAACGCGATTGAAGCCGGAGCAACTCTCCGGGCTTCCGACCCAAGAGTTTCTTTCTTCCAATCTAATTTTTCCCAACTGTCCGATATCCTCGCACAGAACAACATCAAGTCAATTGACGGCGCACTCTTTGACCTCGGAGTTTCTTCCTACCAGATAGATAATGAATCAGGATTCAGTTACAGACGCGATGAGAAACTCGATATGAGACTCGATAAGAATCTCGAGATCTCAGCCTTCGAGCTGGTGAATGCTTATGACCAGGAGAATCTGTCGCGTGTCTTCACGAAATACGGCGAGGAACCGCGGGGACGGGCAATCGCGAGATCAATAATGAAGCGACGGGAGAAAGCAGACCTTGTAACGACGGGCCAACTCGTCGATGCCGTTTCAAAAGTCGTCGGGAATTCTCCCGCACTCCTTTCGCGCATTTTCCAGGCGATAAGGATTGAAGTCAACCACGAACTCGAATCGCTCTCGACCGCGCTGGACTCAGCAGTGGATCTTCTATCGCGCGGCGGCAGAATTGTGGTCATCTCTTATCATTCACTCGAAGACAGGATGGTCAAGGAGAAATTTAAGTATGAGTCTGCTTCATGTGTCTGCCCTCCAGGGGCGATAGTCTGCACCTGCGGAAAATTACCGCGGATGAAAATTGTCACAAGAAAACCAATATCTCCCGGAGGCGAAGAAATTCTACGGAACAGGCGATCACGCAGCGCAAAAATGAGAGTCGCTGAGAAAGTCATATGAGCGAAGAATTAACTCAACCTGTGGAACCGAAGAGCCGCCCGAAATCATCATTGACAGTGTCGAAATTTATTCTTGTTCTCTTAGGTGTCGTTGCTGTTCTCCTTCTCATTGTGGATAATAGCGTGACCGTTGATCGATTGGTAGTTGAGATTAGTTCTCTCGACTCCACATATAGTTCTACCAAATTTCAGAACGACTCGCTTCATGCTGAACTTCGAAGACTGTCGAGTGCCGAAAGAATTACGAGGATTGCGTCCCAGAGACTCGGTCTCGTTTATAGCAGCCAGACTCTCGAGCAAATTCAAATAGACAAAGCTGAACTGGATAAAGCGGCTAAACAGGATGCCAGAGACACAACAAAATAGACGAATAAACTTCAACAGCCGGATAAACTTTATTAGGATCCTTTTCGGGTTAGTCTTTGTGGCAATTGTTGTGAGACTCGGTTTCGTTCAGGGGGTAAGAGGCTTTTTCTATCAGCGAGTCGCCCTCAGACAGTATGAAAGCCGTGTACCCCTTCACGCTAACCGGGGACTTATATATGATCGGAATGGGAGTCTCATCGTTTCAAACAACTATGGATACTCATTTGCAGCTGACCCCCAATTATTGGACGCTTCAGCAAAAAAAGAAGTCGCCCAGAAATTCTCGGCTGTATTCGGTAAACCGGCCTCGTATTTCGAGGACAAGCTGAATTCAAAATCGCATTTCGTGTGGCTCGCGCGAAATGTTGACTCCGATCAGTCCGCATCACTGGCTCAATTGAAGGTTTATGGATTGATACGCCTTCAGGAACAGCAGAGGTTATATCCGTATGGTTCCGTTGCAGGCCAGGTTCTGGGTTTCACAAATGTTGACGGGAAAGGTGCAAGTGGGATAGAACTGGAGTTTGATTCGCTGCTCGCGGGAAGGGACGGGTACGAAATAATGCAGCGCGACGGAATTGGAAGACGCATGCCGTCCGTCGATTATCCGAAGGTCGACCCGGTTCCGGGCTGCAGCGTTCAGCTTACACTCGACATGAACATCCAACAGATAGTCGATGAAGAACTCGCCGCGGGAGTCCAGAAGACGAAAGCTGAGTCAGGGACGGCGGTATTCATGGACCCCTCGACGGGTGAAGTGCTCACAATCGCAAACTATCCCTCATTCAACCCATCCGACTATCAGAAATATCAACTGGCGGATGCCAGAGACAGGTCGATCACCGATGTGTTCGAGCCCGGTTCGACTTTTAAGGTTGTAACAGCATCTGCAGCTCTCGAAGAAGGTCTTGAGAAGCCGGGCGACATGATATTCGCGGAGAACGGCAGATACACTCTGTACGGCAGAGTAATTGAAGACTTCGAAAGCGCCGGCTGGATTACATTCAGGCAGGCAGTCGAGATTTCCAGCAATATTGCTTTTTCGAAAGTCGGACGAAAAATACCACCCGACAAATTCTACAGGTACGCAAGAGACTACGGGTTCGGCGTCCCGACCGGTGTAGAATTGCCCGGTGAAGTTCCTGGCGATCTCGAGAAGCCGTACAAATGGTCAAAACTGTCGCTTCCGTACATGTCGTTCGGCTACGAGGTCCTCGTGACAACCTTGCAGATGGCTCAGGCGTACGCAGCCGTCGCTAACGGCGGAACACTCATGAAGCCGTATGTGGTAAACAGGATAACCGACCCAACCGGCAATATCGTTTTCCAAAATGAGCCCGTGGCGATTAGGAGAGTAGTGACACCGGAGGTTGCACAGACTTTAAGCGGCCTGTTTGTAGACGTGGTTGAACACGGAACAGGTACACCTACGAAAATGAACGACCTTCTCATCGCAGGAAAAACTGGCACCGCGCAACAACTCGTTGATGGGAAATACTCGAAGACGTATTATCACGCGTCATTTGCCGGCTATTTCCCTGAACCTAATCCTGTTATCGTCGGGTATATAATGATTGACTCGCCCATGAACGGGTACACTGGTGGTACAGTGGCTGCGCCGATATTCAAGAAAATCGCAGAACGAATTTACGGCATACTGCAAAAAAGGACCACGACGCTCTCCAATTCCGACTTGAGATTCGTTTCAAACGGGACACCCGGCATCCCCCAGCCTCCGGAAGTGAAATCAAAGCCGCAGCAGTACGTTGATCAAGGAAATCTTCTTAGCGTTCCCGACGTGACATTTCTCGATGTGAAATCCGCAAGTGCCATCCTCAGGAATCTCGGGTTCGACGTTGGCGGTGGAGATAGCGAAGACCTGGTAGTCAAATCGCAGAAACCGTCCGGAGGTACGATGGTCCCCAAGGGAACGCTAGTCGAACTGTCAGCAATAGACGCGCGGAAAATTTCAAGGATGCCGGACTTCAAAGGAGAGAGCGTGAGAAAGGCGACGAGCTTTCTCCTGTCAGCAGGGATCCCATTTCAGGTCGTCGGAAGCGGAAGAATTGTCGGACAGTCTCCGCGAGCCGGCGAACAGGTCAGCAAGAAAACAGTCGTGATAATTAGTTGCGAGAATAAAACGCAGAGCGTTTCAGAGTTGTACAGATGAAGTTAAATGATCTTATCCGGAATTTGCCGGTAAAGGAAATCGTCGGAGACACAGACAGGGATATTTCGGAGATCGCCTACGATTCCAGGACGGTAAAGGAGGGATCGCTCTTCGTCGCGCTGAAAGGAACACAGGTCGACGGACATCGCTTCATCGCGGATGCAATAGGTAGCGGCGCGAGCGCGGTCGCGGTCGAGGACAACAGTATCGTCAATGACGACTACTTCCTCTCTCACCACACCACTAAAATACTTGTCCTCAATACCCGCCGCGCTCTTGCCCTAATCTCCGCTAATTTCTTCGACCATCCGGCTGAACGGCTTAAGAATGTGGGTATCACCGGCACAAACGGAAAGACCACGACAACATATCTCGTGAAATCGGTTCTCCAGGCTGCCGGCGAAAGAGTCCTCCTGGTCGGCACGATCGGGTACATGCTGGGAGATGAGCCTTTCGAACCCGCAACGCATACCACTCCGGAATCCTTTGAGATTAATAGAATCATGGCTTGTGCTCTCGAGCGGAAAGCGACGAGCACAGTAATGGAAGTTTCGTCTCACTCGCTTGCTATGGATCGCGTTTTCGGCATACCATTCCGGATCGCGATGTTCTCGAACCTGACACAGGATCACCTGGATTTCCACCACACCATGGAAGAGTATTTCCAGTCGAAAAAAATATTTTTCGACACAGTTCCCTCCTCGAGCTTCGCGCTCTCGAACCTTGACGACCCCTACGGGAAACGAATCGTAAGCAACACGCAGGCTCATAAGATGTTTTATGGGTTCGAAAGCGGCGCCGACTTTCAAATCAGGAATTTCAGTTTCGGCGTCGACGGAATAAAGCTTGCGATCGCTTACCAGGGAAAAGAATACCCGGTAGTTTCCAGACTTATCGGAAAGTTTAACGCCTACAATCTGACCGTCTCGTTCGGCGCGGCGGTCCTTCTCGGTCTCGAACCGGGATTTGTCGCTTCAGAACTGAGTAAGTTCAAGAGTGTAAGGGGAAGATTTGAGAGAGTCGACACCGGCAGGGATTTCACGGTGATAATCGATTATGCCCATAGTCCCGATTCATTTCAGAAAACGCTCCTGGCAGTAAGAGAAATTCTCAAAACCGCGAACAAAAACGGCCGGCTGACCATGGTATTCGGCTGCGGCGGCAACAGGGATCGGACGAAACGCCCGCAAATGGGAAAGATAGCGGAGGAATTGAGCGACAGGGTCATAGTTACGACCGACAACCCGCGGAACGAAGACCCCGAAAAGATTTCAGACGAGATTGTGGCCGGGATGCCGCAGGGCAGTGAGAAGGTTCTAAGAATATTGGACAGGAGTAAAGCAATTCAGGAAGCTCTCAGACTTGCGCGACCGAACGATATCATCCTTCTCGCGGGTAAAGGCCACGAGAATTATCAGGACATAAATGGTGTCAAGCATCATTTCGATGAACGGGAAGAAGTGAAGAAGGCATTAGGGTTGGCAAATTGATTTCCATAGATGACATACGCCGCCTGCAGACCGCCGGATTCATGAATCTGAAATTCAAATCCGCCGAAAGCGTATCAACGGATTCACGAAGTGTCTCCGGCGGTCAGGTTTTCTTCGCACTGAGAGGCGAAAATTTCAACGGCCATGATTTTGTACGGGCGGCAATCGACAGAGGTGCGGTCTGCGCAGTGGTCGACAGGAAATGGTACGAAGATAACAGTGCCCATGTGTCGGATCTCCCGCTCGTAATAGTGGAGAACACCATCGGTGCACTTGGCAGGCTAGCTCAGATTTACAGAAGCAAATTCGAAATTCCAGTCATAGCGGTCGGGGGCTCGAACGGCAAAACGACGACGAAAGAAATGGTCGCAAGAGTTCTTGCCCGGAAGTTCAAAGTCTTAAAGACGTCCGGCAACCACAACAACCAGATAGGAGTGCCGCTCACGATCCTGCGGCTCACACGAACTCATGAAGCAGCTGTTGTCGAAATCGGCACAAACCAGCCGGGTGAAATCAGGCGTCTCTGCGAGTATCTCCGGCCTACCGCGGGTTTGGTCACGAACATCGGCAGCGAACATCTCGAATTCTTCCGCAGCATCGCCGGCGTGAAAAAGGAAGAGGGTCAACTCTACAAGCATCTTTCGGGAACCGGCGGACTTGCGTTCGTGAACATGGACGACGAGAGTGTCGCTGAAATGGCGGAGGGCGTCCGCCTTAAATTCCGGTACGGATTTTCCGGCGGCGCAAAAACAAGGCGCGAGGTCGAGGGAAGGTTGTTCGGATTCGATTCTTCAGGTCGGGCACTATTTGAAATCAAGTACGGAGGAAAAACAGAGCTTGTCCATCTTGCCGTACCGGGCGTTCATAACGCATTTAATGCTCTTTCGGCGGCGGCGGTGGGTTTCCATTATGGAATTGGCGCGTTTGAAATAAAGAAAGCGCTCGAAGGTTACAGGTCGTTTGAAAAAAGGATGGAGCTCCTGAAGATTCGCGGCATAACAATTCTCAACGACACTTACAATTCCAATCCTGAATCGGCAATTGCCGCGCTTAGCTGGCTCTCGATGGTGAAATCAAAAGGCAAGCGAATCGTCGCAATGGCGGATATGCTTGAACTAGGCAAGTCTTCGAAGCGTGAGCACCAGCGGGTGGGTAAGAGAATTGCCCGCGAGAAGTTTGATTATCTGTTCACCTTCGGCGACATGGCAGCGGAAATACGGAATGCGGCCGACAGCAAGCTGGAGAGCGAATCGTTCGCCGACAAAAAAGAACTTTCAGAAAAACTCCTCAGAACAGTTGCTCCCGGTGATGTGGTCCTGGTAAAAGGCTCCCGCGGGATGAAGATGGAAGAGGTTGTCAATGCGCTCGTTGAAGGGCTCGAAAATCGAGGCGGACGCTGATGCTTTATTATCTTTTCGATTTCTTTGAAAAGCAATTTCATCCGCCTGGATTCGGAGTGTTTCGGTATATCACCTTCCGCTCCGCGCTTGCAGCCATCACTGCTCTCTTCATCAGCTTCGTGATAGGCCCTGTGGTTATGAGAAAGTTGCACAAATATCAGATCGGAGAGCAGGCGAAAGTAGAAGGACCTAAGTCGCATCTCTCCAAAGCCGGAACTCCGACCATGGGAGGAATCATCATCCTCGGTTCGGTCGTGGTCCCGCTCCTGCTATGGGGCGATTTGCAGAACAATTACATACTGCTGATTCTTCTCATTACTATCTGGCTCGGGCTTCTCGGATTCGTGGACGATTACCTCAAGGTCGTCAAGAAGAAGAGAAAAGGATTGATAGCTCGATACAAACTCATCGGCCAGGTCGCGATCGGACTTTTTGTCGGCGCGGCTCTTTACTTCTCTCCCCAGTTTCATCCCTTCAATTCGATTACAACAGTTCCCTTTTTCAAGAATCTGAATT
Organism: Candidatus Kryptoniota bacterium; assembly: GCA_036567965.1. NCBI lineage: Bacteria > Pseudomonadati > Candidatus Kryptoniota > Candidatus Kryptoniota bacterium. The sequence goes on along the minus strand of DATCTN010000008.1, from coordinate 64,038 downwards.
TCGATTACTCATATTTCTACATACCGGTGGTAATATTCGTAATCACGGCGACATCGAACGCCGTAAATCTTACTGACGGGCTCGACGGCCTGGCGATCGGAATAGTCGGGATAACAGCATTGACGCTCGCACTGATGTGTTATGTTTCGGGCAACGTCGAGTTCAGCCGCTATCTGAACATCATTTATCTCCGCGGCTCCGGCGAGCTGACCGTTTATTGCTTTGCCCTTGTCGGCGCGTCGCTCGGATTCCTCTGGTACAATTCATACCCGGCACAGGTGTTCATGGGCGATACCGGGTCGCTTGCGCTCGGCGGGGCGGTGGCTGGCATTTCAGTGATGATAAAAAAGGAGCTCGTCCTCCCGATACTGGGGGGAATCTTCCTCGCCGAAGAGCTTTCGGTAATCATCCAGGTCCTCTATTTCAGATATACGAAGAAGAAGTTTGGTGAAGGAAGACGGGTATTCCGGATGGCTCCGCTTCATCATCATTTCGAGCTGGACGGCGTACCCGAGCCGAAAATTGTGACAAGGTTTTATATCGCCGGGATTCTCCTGGCGATCCTGAGTCTAACGACTTTCAAGGTGAGATAATTTGGGCAGGCCTGAGAAAATAAAATCTGCAAGAGTGTCGATCCTCGGTGCGGCTCGGAGCGGGTTGGCCGCGGCAAAACTCCTGAAGAACCAGGGCGCGAGCGTGTTCGTGAGTGATAATAAACCTCTCGATAAAGCGGCCCAGGAAATGCGGACGCTCGACGAAATGGGAATTCAGTACGAGTTCGGAGCGCATTCGGACAAAATATTCGATTGTGATTTTATAGTGGTCAGTCCGGGTGTTCCTTCAAATTCAAATCTCGTACAGCATGCGATGAAAGTCGGGCTGAACGTCTACAGCGAGGTCGAAGTGGCATGGTGGTTCTGCCGGGCACCGATAGTTGCGATCACGGGATCGAACGGAAAAACAACCACTACGACTCTTACAGGAAAAATTTTCGAGCGATCGGGAAGAAAAACCGTGGTCGCAGGCAACATCGGTTTTCCGATGTCCGATTACGTTACCGATGTGGACGAAGACTCTGTAGCTGTCCTGGAAGTGTCGAGCTTCCAGCTTGATCATATCGACACTTTCAAACCTAAGGTCGCGGTACTTCTTAACATTACTCCGGATCATCTTGACAGATATGAGAATTACCAGGCGTACATGACGTCGAAGTTCCGGATCTTCATAAATCAATCGCCACAAGATTTTTCCATCTACAATAACGATGACGAAGCGGTCAGAAAATATTGTGAGGATCTGTCCACTTTGAAGCTGGCTTTCAGCACGACGGACAGCGCGTTCGGAAAAGAGAGGATAACATGCGGCGCGTATGCCGAAGAAGGTAAAGTCTACCTGGTAAAGGACGGAGATTCGGAGTTCCTTATCAATGCGGACGACATCAAGATCCGCGGGATTCACAATCTATATAATTCTCTGGCGTCAGCACTTGCAGCGAGAGCCCTAGAGGTACCGATGTCGGTCATAGCTGACACGCTGCGGGAGTTTGCGGGCGTGGAACACCGGCTTGAGCCGGTACGTGAACTGGATGGAGTCCGGTATATCAACGACTCGAAGGCGACAAATGTCGATGCGGTCTGGTATGCGCTCGGAAGTTTCGATTCTCCTATTGTCCTGATCGCCGGCGGCAAGGACAAGGGCAACGATTACTCGCCTCTCTTTACTCTCGTCAGAAAGAAAGTCAGGTCGATGGTGCTCATCGGTCAGGCTGCCTCGAAGATGCAAAAAGAGTTTTCCGACAAGACGAAGTGTGTGATGGCCGCATCGATGGAAGACGCAGTCCTGAAAGCGCGGGCCGATGCAAAGGACGGCGACATAGTTTTGTTATCGCCGGCATGCGCGAGCTTCGACATGTTTCAGGATTACGAACACAGAGGCAGAGAATTTAAACGTTTGGTGATGGAGCTTTGAGTCGCATAACATTACATAAACCCGCCGTCGACACGCAGCCCGGTCAGACCGGCGAGGAATCCTTGCGCGCACAGAGAAGACCGATGAGACCCGCGGACAAATGGTTTCTGTTCGCGGTGCTGTCGCTCATGTTCATGAGCCTCGTGGTCGTATATAGCGCTAGTGCATTTTGGGCCGAGCTGAAATTTCAGAACCCGGCGTACCTCCTGCGCAGTCATCTCTTTAAGGTGCTTGTCGGTGCCGTTATGATTTTTGTATTTGCAAAGCTCGATTATCACAGGTATCGGAAATATGCTTTACAGCTGATGTTGCTTGCCGGATTCCTGCTGCTCGCCGCTCTAGCCCAAAGGGTCATTATAAAAGGTGCAGCGCGATGGATTCATTTGGGAATAGTCAGCTTCGAGCCCTCGGAAATCGCGAGAGTAGCGATTCTTTTCTTCGTCGCCGCATATCTTGCCGAAAACGCGGATAAACTCGACGATTATCGAAGTCTTTTCTATCCCATAGCTGCTGCCGCAGTAATCACCGGTCTTATTGCTTTGCAGCCGAATTTCAGTACCGCTTTAATGATAATGGCTGTCGTTGGTATTCTCTTCGTCGCTGGCGGTGTGAAAAAGAGTCATCTGGCAGCGCTTGTCGCAATTGCTCTCGTCCTCGGAGCTGCCATAATGATGTTTGAATCGTATCGAGTCGCCAGAGTAGAGTCGTGGATGAAACAAGGCGGGGGGAACTACCAGGTACAACAGTCAGTAATTGGTTTTGGCAACGGGGGGATCTTCGGAGTGGGACCCGGTAACAGCAGGCAGCGGAACTTGTTCCTGCCGGAATCATACGGTGACTTCATCTACTCCGTGATTGGCGAAGAATACGGTTTATGGGGCTCTGTAATCGTAATGCTCATGTTCCTGTTCATTGCATTCCGCGGAACGGCGATCGCAAAGAAGGCGCCTGACAGGTTCGGTTTTCTTATCACCACTGGAATCACAAGCGGGATTTGCCTTTACGCTTTCGTGAATGCCGGTGTTGCGATCGGTCTCTTCCCGACGACCGGACTTCCGATGCCGTTCATCAGCTATGGCGGAACGGCTATGATAATAAATTCTGTAGTTGTCGGGATTCTTCTGAACGTCTCGAAACAAATTCCGATGGAAGTTCGTGCTGAATCTGCCGAGGCGAATGCGAAAGCCTGCAGGAAGTCGAAGCCTCTCAACGATGACCCGGTAGTCGGGAGGGTGTACAGTTGATGATGAAAGTTCTTTTCGCTGGAGGCGGAACGGGGGGCCATCTCTTCCCTGCCATTGCCATCGCGGAACGACTTGTCGGTTCGAGTGGCATCGACGTAATGTTCGTCGGCACGAAAAATAAAATTGAAGCGCGCGTGGTTCCACAACTCGGCTACAAATTCCGGACTCTGTGGATCGGAGGTTTCTCAAGAAAGTTCAGGATGTCGAACCTTCTTTTACCGTTGAAGGTCATCGTTTCGATCATTCAATCGTTGAGACTTCTTTTTTCCTACAGGCCAAATGTCGTCGTCGGCACCGGCGGATATGTTTCGGGCCCGATCTGTGCCGCGGCGGTCATGACCGGAACGCCAATCGTACTCCAGGAGCACAACAGTTATCCGGGAGTGATGACAAGAATGTTCGCGCCGTTTGCGCGAGAGACACACATTGCATTTGAGGCATCGAGGAGATATTTTCGTGTGCAAAAAAATCTTCGGCTTACGGGAAGTCCCGTGAGGCGAATGCCGAAGCTCAGTCGCGAGGAAGGGTTGAGCTATTTCGGACTTAGCGCCTCGAGGCGAACGCTCCTGGTAACAGGTGGCAGCCTGGGAGCAGTGAGACTCAACAGCGCAGTACTGCAAGTCGTTGACGATTTAACAGGCCGCAATTATCAGTTGATCTGGCAGACGGGCGCGTCTGACTTTGAACGAGTCAGCGAATGCCGGAACATTCACCCCGACAGCATCAGGGTCGAGAAGTTCGTAGAAAAAATGGAGTACGCTTATGCGGCGGCTGATATCGCCGTCTGCAGAGGCGGGGCGACAACCGTCGCTGAACTCGTCTATTTTAATCTCCCCTCTCTCATCGTCCCCTATCCGTACGCCGCGGCAAATCATCAGGTCGAGAATGCACGCGCGCTCGTCGATTCGGGTGCGGCAGTCATGGTGGAAGAGTCGCAAATTGCGGACATATTCCGTGCTACCCTTCTCGATCTCATCGACCACCCGGAAAAGCTGGAGAGGATGAGGGACAGAATAAAGAACCTTTCACACCGTGACGCAGCTGAAACGATCGCGAAGTCTATCATGGCGATAGGCGGCGCAAATGAGTAAACATTTCAAACGGAGATTTGAATTCTATTACCAATCTGTAGCCGGTTACGCGGTCGCGCTTATTCTATATGCGCTGGTGAGAGGCACGTTCGCAGAAAGCGAGTTCAAAATCGTGTTTAAGGACCCGATCGTTTATGCGTTTGCTGTTGTCCTGGTCTATTCAATCTATATCCTTTTCTACAATATGCTGTACCAGCGGGATATCGTTGTCACGGACGATTCGATCATACTGCAAAACCGGTTCGACAGCAAGACTATCAAGCTGAGCGATCTCGAATGGATCCGCGTGGGCAGGGCGAAACGCATGAAGGTACGCGGCAGCTTCAAGGTCATTAAGCTGAAACTGAAAGACCAGATGAGAGCAGTCAGGATCAATCCCGTCCATTTCCACGACGAGCAGGAGATGACGGAGACATTCAGAGAATTAAGCCGGCGAGTAGGCGGAAATGTTTAAGAGCGTTAGAAGAATCCACATGGTCGGAATCGGAGGAATCGGCATGAGCGGCATTGCTGAGATTCTCCTGGACCAGGGCTTTGAAGTGAGCGGATCAGACAGGCAGCTCTCCGAGATAACCGACCGGTTGAAAAAATTGGGCGCGAAGATCTATAAGGGTCACAGCTCAAAAAATCTTGGGCAAGCCGATGTGGTCGTTTATTCGTCTGCGGTCCATCAGGATAATCCGGAACTTCTTGCGGCAATGGACAAGAAGATTCCTGTCATTCGGCGTGCGGAGATGCTCGCGGAATTGATGCGCATGAAATACGGAATCGCGATCGCCGGCACACATGGCAAGACGACCACGACAAGTATGACAAGCCTGGTGCTGATGGAGGGCGGGCTCGACCCGACTGTTATTGTCGGCGGCAAACTCTCGAGTTTCGGAGGGACGAATGCGCGGCTCGGACATGGCGAGTATATCGTCGTAGAGGCGGACGAATTCGACAGGTCGTTCCTTCAGCTCACGCCTGTGATCGGCGCGATTACCACCCTGGAACGCGAACATCTCGACATCTATACGGATCTTGAAGACATCAAGCGGGCATTCGTGGAATTTGCGAACAAGGTTCCATTTTACGGCTTTGTAATCCTTTGTCTCGATGAGCCGTCGATTCAGGAAATACTCCCGCTAGTCAGGAAGAAAGTTGTCACCTACGGCCTGAACGCGCAGGCCGATCTGAGAGCTGTGAATATTTCTTTTAACACCAACCACTGCAAGTATACACTTTTGCGGAACGGAAAAGATTTGGGCGAGATCGCTCTGAACGTGCCGGGAGTCCATAACGTGAAGAATTCACTTGCGGCTATCGGAATCGGATTGGAGCTGGGCATAGAATTCCCGAGCATCAAGAAAGCCGTCGAGATGTTTACCGGCGTTTATCGCCGGCTGGAGTTGAAGGCGGAAGTTGACGGCGTGATGGTGGTGGACGATTATGCCCACCATCCGACTGAAGTCGAAGCGACCCTTTCCGCGCTGAAATCAGGCTGGCCGCAGAAAAGGGTTGTCGCAGTTTTTCAACCGCATCTATTTTCGCGCACCCGTGATTTTCATGACGAATTCGGACGGAGCTTCCTGAATGCCGACGTCCTTGTCGTCACCGAGATTTATGCTGCCCGTGAAGAGCCGATTCAGGGAATCACCGGAGAGCTGATCGTCAACGACGCGCGCGCGTTCGGACACAAAGAGGCGTTCTACGTGGCTGACAAGAGACAGCTTCCGGATTTCCTGCTCAAAGTCGGGAAAGCGGGTGACATCGTAGTTACACTGGGCGCGGGCGACATCACGAAGTACGGTGAAGAGTTTGTTTCGAAACTGAAGTCTGCTTCCGGCAGACAAGGAACCAGGAAATAAACCGGTGAACAAAATTGAAAGGACATATCTGAATTTTGTTCTGACCATCTCGGCGTTCGTCGCTCTTTTCCTTATTTCACAGAACTGGAAGAATCAGTTGACTCTGGACAATGTGGTCGTGTATGACACAAGAATCCTCGGGCCCGATGAAATAAAAGCGCTGGCCGATCTGTCGAGCGGGCGCCCGTTGTTTGCCGTGAGTCTGTCTGATGTCTCGAAGCGTGTCGAGAAGAATCCGTTCGTAAAACAGGCCATCGTGGTGCGGGCTATTCCGTACGATCTGACGATTACGATCCGTGAACGCAATCCGATAGGTCTTGTGGCCGCAAGCGGCCAGGTTCTTTCCGTGGACGACGCAGGCATCATCCTCCCGCTTCCGCTTGGTCGGAAAAACGATCTTCCGGTGATTACTAATGTGTATAGCAGCGTACAGGTGGGCGATACTGCCAAGGGTAGCTTGATGCAGGCGGTCAAGTTTCTCACCGATGCAAAACGTATCAGCCCGTCGATCAGTGCAGGTATTTCAGAGGTCAGGCTGGCGGGGGACGGACTTGTGGCTTACACCACCTCCGCGTCTCTTCCTGTCTTCATTGGAAAGAACGACTTTGATAGGAAACTTCTTTACTTGCAGGAATTTTTCTTGAAGCTCGCCGCCGGTGGCCTGCAATGCAGTTATGTCGATCTCAGATACAACGGACAGATTATCGTGGGAACCGATTCGGAAAGCTCTCTTGAGAAAGTTTCCTCGGAAGCCGTAGCGTCACAATCTCGGGGATCGGCTGGTAAAGTAAACTGAGGAGTGTAAATGAATAGTAACATTATCGTGGCGCTGGATATCGGGACGACGAAAGTCTGTGTACTTGTAGTTGAGAGTGACCAGAACGGGAAACTGAACGTCCTCGGCATCGGAACAAGCAAGTCCGGCGGGATGAGCCGCGGTGTCGTCGCGAATATCGATAGAACGGTCAAGTCGATTCAGGAAGCAATTCAGATTGCGGAATCGAAACCGGGCACGAAAATCAAGAGCGCTATCGTCGGGATTGCCGGCGAGCACATAGACAGTTTCAAGACGAACAGCATTATCACGATCAGCAATCCCGATCACGAAATTACCGAATCTGATATCGACCGGCTCATCGAAGATTCCCGGCGGGTCCATCTCTCGCGCGACAGGGAAATCATACATATCATACCACAGGAATTCGTGATCGATGGTCAGACCGTGACTCATGATCCGATCGGAATGGCAGGCGTCAGAGTGGAAGCATCCATGCACGTCGTCACCGGGCTCGTTACCGCCGCGCAGAACATCCACAAGTGCGTCGAGAGAGCGGGATTGAAAGTGGACGAGCTCGTGCTCCAGCCGCTCGCGTCGAGTTACGCCGTCCTGACCGAAGACGAGAAGGAAGTCGGCGTCGCACTTCTCGACATCGGCGGCGGAACGACAGACCTGGCTGTTTTCGAAGACAGGACAATCAGGCACACAGCAGTAATCCCTATCGCCGGCGATCACATAACGACGGACATTAGAAAAGGTCTGGGGATTCTGCCGGAGCAGGCCGAGGACCTAAAGGTGAACCACGGCTACGCGATGGTGTCGGAGGTCGTGGACGATGAACCGATATTAATTCCGGGAATCGGCGGCCGCAAGCCGATCGAGATAAACAAGAAACTCCTGGCGCAGATAATTCAGCCGCGCGTCGAGGAGCTGCTCGACATCGTGGCGATGGAAGTGAAGAGGTCAGGTTATTCACGGCATCTGTCTGCGGGAATTGTCTTGACCGGTGGAGGCGCGCTCCTGAAAGGGATGCCGGAATTGGTCGAATACGTGCTGGGCGTACCCGCAAAGATCGGGATACCGCAATCATTCGACGGCGGATTTGCGAGGGAAGTGGAGAACCCGATTTATGCCACCGCAGTCGGACTGGTTCAGTACGGTCTCAAGAGAGGCATGGGAAAATCGACGATCGAGTTTGCAGAAAAACAGCAGGCAGAGCGTGCAGAAGAGAAGGCTAATCGTCAGGAAGGCAAAGGCATCTTCGGCAAGGGAATGCAGTTTCTGAAAAAGTTTATTAATAAAAACATCGACAATGTTTAAAAAGGAGGCATAACAACGTGTTCGAACTTGACACAGAAAAACAAGGCCCGCGGATCAGAGTCGTAGGCATTGGCGGATGCGGCGGAAATGCTGTAAACAGCATCGCCAAGCGCGGCATCCACGGTGTTGATCTGATCGCGATGAACACCGACTTACAGGATCTCGAGCGAAGCGTTGTACAGAACAAGATCCAGATCGGGAAGAACACTACTCGCGGATTGGGTGCAGGTTCGAACCCCGACATCGGCAGGCGTGCCGCTATCGAAGCGCGTGAAGATATTTACCGCGCGCTGAAGGACAGCGACATGGTGTTTGTCACCGCCGGAATGGGCGGAGGAACAGGCACAGGCGCCGCGCCGATTGTTGCCAGCATTCTCAAAGGCCTCGACCGGGACGACGTCAAGAAAGAAGTCCAGGACGAGCGTACTCCCCTCGTAGTTGCGGTGGTAACAAAGCCGTTCGTGAACGAGGCGAAAGAGAGGATGCGGAATGCCGACAGCGGCATTGAAGAACTGAAGAAATATGTCGATGCATTAATTGTCATCCCGAATGAGAAACTTCTCACAATTTCGGACAAAACTGCGGGTTATCTTGCTTCCCTGCAGAGAATATACGATGTCCTCTACGACGCGATCAGAGGGATATCCGAGATTATCACGAAACCCGGCTTTGTCAATGTCGATTTCGCAGATGTGCGGACGGTCCTAGCCTCCAGGGGCGACGCAATAATCGGAACCGGCGTGGCAAGCGGAGAAAGACGCGCGGCGGAAGCGGCATCGGCAGCAATCTCCAACCCGCTCCTTGAGGAAGTTTCACTGGAACGCGTCGAAGGGATTCTCGTCAGCATCACTGCCGGCACCAGTTTCAGTCTCCATGAGTTCGATGAGATCGTCAAGACCGTAAGAAGCGTCGCGAAAAATGGAGACGACGAGACTAAAGTGATCGTCGGCGTATCTATCGATGAAAAACTCGAGAAGGACGTCATGGTCACCGTCATCGCAGCCGGACTTAACAGCCGTCCGCAGACTCTGCCGACACCGACGCCGGATCCGAGAAAACGCCTCACGTTTAAGGAGAAGGATCGGGCGAAAGAACAGACGTGGAGCATCAAAGACTGGCGTTCGTTCGACGAACCGACGTTCGAAAGAAATGGAATTAATATTCATCTCAACAAACTTGACGAAGAAAACGAATCCGGTCAGCCTGTGGAACAAAAGACGGGAGAAAGGCCGGCGTTTCTTAGGAAGGTGATGGATTGACAATTGACAATTGGATTAATCAAATGGAAGCTTTAAACTCTGTAACCGAGATAAGGAAGCTTTTTGCTATGGAAAAGCGCGAATTAAATATTATGATGATCGAAGACGATCCGGATATTCCGAAACTGGCGCGTCTTTACCTCAAACCTTATAAAGATGCCGAATTCAATCTCGTGTGGGTTGAGACCGGTGAAGATGCGATGAAGTTTTTGCAGGATAGTCAGAATCTCGATATCATCTTAGTCGACTATCAGCTTCCCGGAATGAACGGTCTCGAGACCACAAGGTTGATTCGCGAAAAAGGACTCAAGGCTCCGATAGTCTTTCTGACGAACGCGATCGATTTCAAACTCGCTATCGAAGCGATGAAGCTCGATGTGGAAGACTATCTCCTGAAAGAAGAGGCGATAACTTCGATTCTTCCGAGCATCATTCTCAATGTAGTTGAGCGTGTAAGGCTTCGTGAAAAATTGGCTGAGGCTGAAGTCAACAAGGTTGCTCAGCGTGAAAGGATCGACGGCATAAAGAGTCTGATCGTCACTATTTCTCACGAGCTGAACAATCCACTCGCGGCTTTGAAGCTTGCAATAAATGTTCTCCAGCGCAAGCAGCTTTCGCCCGATATCATGAGTTACCTTGCCATCATGAAGGAAAACACCGAACGCATTGAAGGTGTGGTTGCCAAACTCAGAGATCTCAAGGGCGACAAGGTGACGGCTTATATCGGCAACATCAAGATGATAGACCTGTCTGAATGACGAAATGGCCGACATTGTACAGGCGCTTGTAGTCGATGATGAAAAGAACGTAACCGATCTTCTCAAGCTTCAACTCGTAGAAATCGGTTATTCCGTCGACACGGCGGGCGACGGTGCAGTAGCTATCAACAAAATTCAGGCCAAGCACTATGATGTAATTTTGCTTGATCTGAAAATGCCGCGCATAAACGGGATAGAAGTCCTTAAATTCGCTAAGGAGAACCAGCCGGACGCGCAAGTAATCATTCTGACCGGCTATGGGGACATTAAAACTGCGGTAGACACGATAAAACTCGGCGCCTTCGATTTCATCACAAAACCGTATAATTTTGACGAGCTCCTCGTTTCAATTAAGAACGCCATAGAGATGCGGCGCCTCCTTGTCGACAACAAACTGATGAAGCTTCAGCTTGACGACGGGAAGTACGAGATTATCGGAGACAGCCCTGCGCTCAAAAGCGTTGTGGATCTAGCGCTGAAGGTGGCACAGAGCGACGCCTCGGTCATGATCACCGGTCCGAGCGGCTCTGGAAAAGAGCTGATAGCACATCTCATCCACCGCAACAGCGAGAGGGCCCAAAAGCCGTTTGTCGCAGTTAACTGCGCTTCAATCCCCGACACGCTTATAGAGAGCGAGTTGTTCGGCCACGAAAAAGGCGCCTTTACCGACGCGCACTCCCTCAAACAGGGACTCACGGAAATTGCCGATGGCGGCACCCTCTTTCTCGATGAAGTCGGCGACATCAGTTACTTGGTCCAACCGAAGCTTCTCCGGTTCATCGAAACCGGAACATTCAGGAGAGTTGGCGGCACGGTGGAAATGCTTGTCAATACAAGAATCATCTCGGCGACAAACAAGGATATTGAGCGCGAAGTAGAGGACGGGAAGTTCCGGGAAGATCTGTTGTACCGCTTGAATGTTGTGCACGTCGAAATCCCGCCTCTCAACCAACGGCGCGAAGATATTCCTCTTCTTGTCGATCACTTTCTTTCGAAAAAACAAACGTCGCGTCGTGTGAGAAACATATCACCAGAGGCACTCAAGCTTTTGATGAATTACGACTGGCCTGGAAATATCCGCGAGCTCGAAAACGTGATTGAGCGCGCCGCAATTCTCGCGACAGCTGAAGAGATCACACCTGAGTTCATCGCACTCGCGGCCAGGACGAGGACACCCGACCTGAGGAGGATTCCCACCAGACTTTCGATTGCCGAGCTCGAAAAGATTCACATAGAGAACGTACTTAAAGCAAACGGGTACAACAGGGCGCACTCTGCTCAGGCTCTCGGAATAAGCCTGAAGACGCTCTACTTAAAGATCAAGAGCTATAATATTCAAACCCCCACCGCAAAAGGCTGACTCTCCTTCGCTGCTTCCTGGGCTGAATCCAAAACTTCCTTTCATTTATCGCTGATGCCAGGAGCTTATTCCGCATTCCTCCGCCGGTAAAAAATCTCTTTCTGGAGTTGTACTTGCTTCTTAAATGGCGGTTGATTATCATATCAATACAAATTGATATGACTACATGGATAAAGTTCTAATATCGATCAAGGCCGTCTCCGAAGAGATCCGTGTAAGGCTGCTCATGCTTCTGATGGACCGGGAAGCATGCGTATGCGAGCTGATGTCGGTGTTCGGAATGGCCCAATCGAAACTCTCGCATCACCTCATCACCCTCCGCGATGCGGGGCTGCTGCAGGATGAGAAGCGCGGCAAATGGAATTACTACCGTGCCACGACGAAAGCTCTCGACACGTTAAACCGCGAGTTGGTAATCTCACTGTCACGCTGGCTTGTAAACGATGAGACACTCGAAAAAGACCGGAAGTCCCTCCTGAAGGCGAAACAGTGCAGCACTGTAGGTTCGTATAGGAAAATGCACGCCTGAAAAATTTTTTGTCAAAACGCATCAACTTAGTTTGATGAAAGGAGTTGTCATGAAAAGTGATTCTCAGATCAAGGAAGAAGTGAGAGAAAAGTATGCAGAAATAGCGAGGGGGGACATGAAGTCGATCAAGAACACTTCAAAATCCTGCAGCTGCGGAAGCAAGGAAGTCGTCGACCTTTCTCTTCACTACAAGGACTCGGACACCGCTTCCATCCCTGACGGAGCCGATCTAGGACTTGGCTGCGGGACTCCTACCGCGTTCGCGGACATCCTGGAAGGAATGACCGTGCTTGATCTCGGCTCCGGCGCCGGAGTCGATTGCTTCATTGCGGCGAAAGAGGTCGGGCCGCGCGGAAAAGTCATCGGAGTTGACATGACGAAAGAGATGATCGACAAAGCGAACCAAAATAAGGCTAAGATTAATGCCGGCAATGTCGAATTCCGACTTGGCGAAATCGAATCACTTCCTGTCGAAGAAAATACGGTCGACCGCGTCATCAGCAATTGTGTAATTAATCTTGTACCGAACAAGGAAAAGGCATTCGGCGAAATCTGTCGTGTCTTGAAAAAGGGCGGCAAGCTCACGGTTTCGGACATTGTGACAGACGGCCAGATCACAGAAGCAGAACGGCTCGACGCGTCGTTATGGGCGGGGTGCGTAAGCGGTGCGCTTGACAAGAAGGAATATCTGAACATCATTACCAACGCAGGCTTTGAAGATGTTCGTGTCACGGCTGAAAGCAAGACCGACTACCAGTTGTCAAGCGGAGCAAGTGTCTACTCGATAACAGTAACAGCAACTAAGTAGTGGTTTTCAATCGATCCCTCGATCGCAGTTGTGCGTCGGGGCGTTTAGAACGGATGAACAAAATAGGTTGGAGGTCCAGTTGGATATAATGAAAGTGCTCTTTGTCTGCGTTCACAACAGCGCAAGAAGCCAGATGGCTGAAGCGTTCCTCAACAAGTACGGCGGAGGAAAATTTGTGGCCGAGAGCGCCGGTCTCGAGCCGGGGAAACTTAATCCCATCGTTGTTCAGGCAATGAGTGAGATCGGAATAGATATATCTCGTAATGAAACGAAAAGTGTCTTGGAATTCTTCAAGCAGGGAAGAAGGTACAGTTATGTCATCACGGTCTGCGACGAATCAAATTCCGAGAAGTGCCCGATTTTTCCGGGGGCATTGAAGACGCTTCATTGGAGTTTCAACGATCCCTCGGTGCTGACGGGAAGTCGCGAGGAGAAACTTGCGGGGACAAGGATAATTAGAGATGAGATTAGCACCCGCGTGCAACAGTGGGTCAAAGAATTGGCTGCCGACCAGGTCGTTGTGAGATGAAACCGGATACACGCAGGCTCTCGTTCCTGGACAGATATTTGACGTTGTGGATATTCGGAGTAATGTTTTTAGGAGTATCGGCAGGATATTTCTTCACTTCAGTAGCCGGCTTCTGGAGTGAGTTCCAGAGCGGCACAACTAACATTCCCATCGCCGTCGGATTGATATTGATGATGTATCCGCCGCTGGCGAAGGTGAAATACGAGGAATTAGGGAAAGTCTTTCGGAACGGTAAGATTCTGTCGCTTTCTCTGATTCAGAACTGGGTGATTGGACCGATAGTCATGTTCCTGCTCGCGGTGATCTTCCTTCACAATTATCCTGAATACATGGCGGGATTGATATTGATCGGGCTTGCGCGCTGCATCGCGATGGTGATAGTCTGGAACGAGCTTGCACAGGGGAACACGGAGTATGCCGCCGGACTTGTCGCGCTCAATTCGATATTCCAGGTCCTGTTTTACTCGCTCTACGCTTATGTTTTCCTGACGATTCTTCCCAACTGGTTGGGACTGAACTCATTCAAGGTTGATGTGACCATTCGACAGATAGCTGAGAGTGTTTTCGTCTATCTTGGAATTCCGTTCATCGCTGGTATCATTACGCGGTTTACTCTTATCAGAGTCAAAGGAAAAGAATGGTATCATATCAAGTTCATTCCAAAGATCAGTCCGATTACACTGATCGCGCTGCTGTTCACAATCTTCGTCATGTTTTCGCTGAAAGGAAGATTGATCGTCCAGATACCGGTGGACGTGGTCAGGATCGCAGTGCCGCTCATATTGTATTTTGTGGCGATGTTCTTCGTCTCATTCTGGATGGGAAAGAGAGTCGGCGCAGATTACAGTAAGACGGCAACCCTTTCATTCACAGCAGCGAGCAACAACTTTGAGCTGGCGATAGCAGTAGCGATTGCCGTCTTCGGCATCAATTCAGGCGAGGCTTTTGCGGCGGTGATCGGGCCACTTGTCGAAGTGCCGGTGTTGATCAGCCTCGTAAATATGTCGCTTAGGTTTCAAAAAAAGTATTTCCATTCAAAGGAACGGCTAGAAACCTTGTCAGATTAACAAACGATCGAAATCTTCAGAAATAAATATTAGTCGGGGAGCTAAAAATGAAAATCAAAGTTTTCGATAGTGAAATCGAAGGGAGAAAAACATGTCAAAGGATTTGACCCAACTTAAATGGCACGGAATTCCACGGAGAGATATCCCATGGTTCCCAACACTTGATGAAGAAGCATGCATTGGCTGCGGTCTCTGCTACGTCTCGTGCGGCCGTGAAGTGTATGAGTACGACGACAAAAATCGTCATGTAGATGTTCCTCGCCCGTATAATTGTATGGTCGGCTGCTCGACCTGTGCAACTGTGTGTCCAACACAGGCGATTAGCTTCCCGCAGCGGGACGCCGTTTGGAAGATTGAGCGGGAGTTTAAGATATTTGGGATCGTGCGGCAAGCAGCGCGTACAAAAAAAGAAAAAGAGACCGTTCAGCGAGCACGCGAACAAGCACAGGAACAACTAAATAACCTCACCACGCATGTGCACATCGAGCTTGCAGGGGCATTTGGTGAAAAGAAATTTCTCGTGAAACTCCAGAGTCTGATTGCGGACAACCCGTATGATATCGTCAACCTAAAAATGGAAGTCCCGACTGTAAAAGGCTCTACAGAAGGTGCCCCCTCATACATGTCGTATGACCTGACATCAACAGGGCAGGAAGACGTGACTGGTTTTATGGATAAATTACGCAAGCTAATAAAAGATAACGGACTCGTTTTGGTCAATGAGATAAAGGCATAAGTTCGCTTTCAATAAAGCGAATTAACAAATAACAAAAAGAGAAAACAATGAAAATCAAAATTCTTGGTTCGGGATGTATGAATTGTCAGACTTTGGAAAAGAGAATGATCACCGCATTGAATGAGTTGAAGGTCGATGCCACGATCGATAAGATCCAGTCGTTCCAGGATATTGCCGCATACGGCGTTATGTCCACGCCTGCGCTGGTGATCGACGAGAAGGTCATATTTCAGGGAATGGTTCCGAAGATCGAAGCACTAAAGGAGATCGTCGCAAGGTTCAATAGCGCGCACGCTTAATAAAGAGAGAAGAGAAATGGCTTTAGCGGCTGCCGAAAAGCAAGATCATCCCGGTAACTTGAGGAAAAAAGCTCTTATCATATCAAGTCTGCTGCTCGTGTGGATAATCGTATATGTTTCTCTCCAATCGATCAGCGACGGAATAGTCTTCGGAATTATCAAAATGCAGCCGGCGAGTCGTGTGACTGAAACGGTTCGCTTTTTCCTTTTTGAAGCACCGAAGGTATTGATGTTGCTGGTCCTAATCGTGTTCGGAATTGGAATAATCCGGACGTACTTTTCTCCGGAAAAGACAAAGAGACTTTTAGGTGGAAAGAAAACTTTCGTTGGGAATATTCTTGCGGCTGCGCTCGGCATAGTGACGCCGTTCTGTTCATGTTCAGCGGTTCCGCTCTTCATAGGATTTGTCGAAGCGGGCGTTCCGCTCGGTGTGACTTTCTCATTCCTTATCTCGGCACCAATGATAAATGAAATTGCACTGGTTCTGTTATTCGGGTTGTTCGGCTGGAAAACCGCACTTCTTTATATCTCGACTGGACTGGTTATTGCAATCGCGTCTGGATTTGTAATCGGCCGTCTGCGAATGGAGAAGCACGTTGAGGATTGGGTTTACAAAACGAGAGCCGGCAACTCTGGAGAACTCGAAGAAACCTTGACTTTTTCTGACAGAATCAACCGTGGCATCTATTCGGTGAATGAAATCGTCGGAAAAGTCTGGCCGTATGTCCTCGCAGGCATAGCAGTCGGCGCATGGATTCACGGTTACGTACCTGAAAACTTCATGGCTGGGTTAATGGGAAAGTCTGCATGGTGGTCGGTGCCCGCTGCGGTAGCCATCGGCATTCCGCTTTACTCGAATGCAGCAGGGATCATCCCAATAGTTCAGGCGCTTCTCGAGAAGGGGGCATCGCTCGGCACTGTGCTGGCATTCATGATGTCGGTGATCGGTCTGTCACTACCCGAGACAATCATCCTTCGTAAGGTGCTGAAGCTTCGCCTTATTCTCATATTTGTCGGAGTCGTTGCCGTCGGCATTATTATCGTAGGCTATCTGTTCAATCTTATCTATTAGTAAGTCGGTCTTTGATTCTGGAAGGCGTGAGACCGCCAGGAAAAGTATGCCGGGAGTCGGGCGTTCCCGGATGCGAATAACTCGGAGGTGATCCTGTTTTTTTCCAGCTGCACCGCGTCATCTTTCCGCTGGCATCGAGCGAATCGTGCTTGTAACCACTCGCGGCGCTTTAGGTCTTGTGGATGAGTGAAGATAAGAAACGGAGCCTGAGCTTTCGCTTTCGGCTCCGCACTCATTCGGTTTAGCGGTTTGGCTGGTTACTTTAAGATGCTGCTTCCGTTGTACTCTACCATTTTGAGTTTTTGAACATCCAGCTCCTGGATCTTTTTTGGAAGCGGTGCATAGTCCAATGCAGTCGAATATTGCTGTCCTTCGGTGACTACCCACTTCATAAACTCGACTGTCGCCTTTCCAAGTTCGTAGTTCGTCTGGTGAACGTAAATAAGGAGCCATGTTGCACTGGAGATCGGATAGGAATCTTTTCCCGGCGCGTTCGTGATCGAGAATCTCAAGTCTTCTGGTAATGTCTTCGCAGCGTTCGCAAGAGCTTCTGTAACTCCCTTGATTGAAGGGTGAACGAACACACCCTCCACATTCTTAACGTCCGCAAATGGAATGTTGTTTTGAAGAGCGTAAATCAACTCGATGTATCCGATTGCTCCTGGCGTACGAGAAACCTGTCCGGACACTCCTTCGTTGCCTTTTCCACCGATTCCGACCGGCCAGTTCACGCTTGTTCCTTTGCCGACTTTGTCGTTCCACTCTTTCGAAACTTTGCAAAGGTAGTCCACGAAGATGTACGTTGTTCCGCTTCCGTCTGCGCGATGAACGACGATGATCTGTTGGTTAGGAAGATCGACTTTTGGATTCAGCTTCTTTATGCTTTCGTCGTTCCACATCGTTATCTTTCCGAGAAAAATATCTGCAATTGTTTCTGCGTCGAATTTCAAAATCTCATTGACGCCGGGGAGGTTGTAGGCAATGACATCGGCACCCAGAGTTTCAGGAATATGAAGGATCGGGCCGTGCGCCGAGTCGGCAGCATGGAGCTGTTCGTCGTTAAGTGGAGCGTCACTGGCTCCCCAATTTACCGTTCCGGCAATCATCTGTTTTATGCCGCCGCCGCTGCCGATCGATTGATAGTTGATCTGTACATCCGGCTTGAGGTTGTGGTACTCGTTGGACCACTTCGAAATCAACGGATAAGGAAAGGTAGCGCCGGCACCGTTTATGATTGTCTGTGCGTCCGTAAGGGCTGCGCAGAGTGCCACAATTGCAAACGCCAACATCACTCGCTTAAGCATATTATGTCTCCTAATTTTACTGTTATGGAAGTGTGTTTATTTTGCTGCGGAAACTTAAACCGCTCGCAATAAAGGATGCTTGTGGTGCCCAATTGCTCGCGATAATTTAACTGGTTGGTATGAAGTATGCGTTAATCCTCCGTTAAGGAGAAGTGAAACGCGGTTGAGAACCCGTGTGGAGACTCTTGGAAGTGGGGATAGGAAATGCCGGCCGGCGTCTCTAAAAATAGAAGCGGAGCCTTGGCTTTCGCTTTCGGCCCCGCATCCTCTTGCCCCGATGTTGCTAAGACTATTTCAACAGTTTCTTCCCGTTGTACCTGATGAGGCTCAGTTTCACCAAGTCCAATTTTTCGAGTTGCTTTGGTATTGGAGCATAATCAAGATCTGCGCAGTACTTCTGGCCGTTGGTGATCACCCAATGGATGAACTCCACGCTTGCTTTCCCGGACGCATAATCCGTCTGATTCTCGAAAACGAGAAGCCATGTTGCGCTCGAAATGGGGTACGATGCCTTTCCCGGCGCATCAGTGATAGAAAACCTGAGATCCTTGGGGAAGCTCTTTGCTGCTGCGGCAGCCGCAGCCGTGACGCCGTCAAGGCTCGGGTGGATGTAAACGCCAGCAGCGTTCTTCACATCTCCATAGCTTATGTTATTTTGGAGTGCGTAGATTAAGTCTGCATAACCGATCGCACCCGGAGTCCTTTCGACTTGGCCCGCCACACCCTCGCTTCCCTTCGCGCCGAGACCAACAGGCCAGTTTAGACTTGTTGAAACGCCGACTTGGTTCTTCCAGTCTGAGCTGATCTTTGACAGGTAGTCGGCAAATATATATGTCGTGCCACTGCCGTCAGCGCGATGCACCGGGATAATCGGTGTACTGGGGAAATTCACGCCGGGATTAAGATCCTTCAATCTCTGATCATCCCACGACTTGATCTTGCCGAGGTAGATGTCCGCGATGGTCGGACCGTCAAATTTCAACGTCTGGTTTACACCCGGGATATTGTACATCATTACTACTCCACCCATTGTCTCGGGAATGTGGAGCACCGGCCCGTGAGCTTTTTCCGCCGTTGCAGTTTGCTGGTCGGTCAGTGGTGCATCGCTTGCGCCGATGTTTACCGTGCCGGCAATAAGCTGTTGTATCCCACCTCCACTGCCAATAGACTGGTAATTGATCTGAATATCGGGTTTCATCTTATGATATTCTTCCGACCACTTTGAGAATAGCGGATAGACGAATGTGGACCCCGCTCCATTGACCACTGTCTGTGCCTGTGAAGCAGCTGCAATGAAAACAGCTGCTACCAGTATTAGAAACTTCTTCGGCATCTCTTTCCTCCTCCTAAGTTATGTGCTTTGTTATCTTTTTAGGATCGTAAAATTTCACGAGCCGGTCTAAAAGGTGATGAAAAAGGTCGCTCGCAGAATCGCGTCCGCCTTGCTGCCGGACAAGCCATAAGCGGTATAATAGAAGTTCGGCATTAAGTGAACGTTCTTCCTTACACTCCAATCGAGTCCGGCGAGTATGAAACTCTGTGTGCTGGTAGCAAACGTCGTGTTTTTTATGTCGGCGTTCGGCGTGTAATTGTCGAACCTGGCGACTAGCCGCAACTCATCCATGAATGCGACCCAGCCGTTTATGCTGAAACCGTTTCTCTTCAATGTGGTTCCACCGGCCTGGTTTATGCCATTCATGAAATATTGTCCGCCGAGGCTGAACATGCTGTTTGCATAGTTAATAATGATATCAGCGGTCCTGTTGAAGAGATCGACACCGGCGCCGTTGTATTGCCCGTTTAAGAGAATTGTGAATTCTTTCATCGGGTTGTACTGAACGTAAAGGTAGGCAGCCTTGTATTTATTGCCAGGTACGCTGTTACCGCTGTTGTTTCCTACAAGTAACCCAGCCATGAACTCGTCGGAGAATTTCTGATTGTACGAAACGCCGAGATCTCTCGATGACGAAATTCCGTGTAGATCCTGGATCGTCTTCTCCAAAGACCTGTAGCCGAATATTCCTTCCGCCATGTTTATTTCCGGCGTTCCCTGCAGACCGATCATGACGTTGCCACCGTCGGTGATATTCTTCCAGTTGATGAAAGCGTCCTTGACCATTGTGGTCAGCTTACCGTTTCCTAAGGCTGATGCGGTCGGATCAGACTCGAGGCGAAACCTCGCAGCGAAATCCTGTGCGATATCGTAGTCGGCTGTAAGATAGATCCGCCTGTACTCGAACTGTTGCATGGAGGTCTGAAGCGGAGTAGCCGTGAAGCTTCCAAGCGGATTACTCGGATCGTGCGCTAGCACGTAGTAGTAATCGCCGAAGAACAATCCTGAAAATTTGGGAAGATTTTGAGCGGATGCCAGTCCTGAAAACATCAGGATGGCGGCAAGAGTGTACGTCTTACGCAAATGCACGTTATCTCCTTTTTTGAAAATAAGATATTCCCAAGCTTTGACGTGTTTGTTAAAGTTGTGTTAAGGATTTGTGAACCGGTGTGGGTTATTCGGAGACGAATAATTTTCGAATTGAATGGGAATCAGCGATGCATGGCGCGTATTTTCGCCCTGAATGGCGGCGAAGCTCTGACAGCGTGCCATCAAATACTAGAACCAGAAGTCTGCATGCGTATAGGTGTTTGGACCCGTCGCGTAAAACACCCGAAGCGCTCTTTCTGCCCGGCCGCCGAAAGTCGCAGCCATTAAGGACGGGAATTCCAAATGTGAAACTATTTTACATTGAGGGGAAGAGGGGTCCGAACTCATTTGGCAGCAACCGGATGCAAAATTTAAATCGTTCCGGGCAGGGAGGATCAATGTGGTTTCTCAATTTCTTCGCTCCCCTGCCATAACCTGCGGATTGATCTCACTTTCAGTTTTTGTGCAAACGCGAACAGAAAGATCGAACCCACTACAGTGATTGCCACATACCCAAACAAATGAGTCAAAGTTGCATAGGCGAGAGCCTGGTCAGGGGAAACGCCGAAGAGTTTTATCAGAGACTGCGAGACAAAAAGGTGGTACACACCTACCGCGCCCGGTGTGGGGATCATCCAGGCAATGGAAGTAATCAGGATTAGAATGAACGCGTCGTATAGAGTAAGTCCTGACGTGGCGCCGAAAGCGAAGAACGGAATGTAGAGAGTGAAAACATAAGCGATCCAGACAAAGGCTGTATAGATTGAAATTTCCAGCATGCATCGCGGAGAACGCAGAAGCGAGAACGACGTCAGGAACGACCCGACAGTGTCTTCGGCGCGGTCATGAAAACGTTTCGGTAGAAGAAACTTCACGGCGGTCATCAACCATCCTCTCGCCTTCGGAAAGGTAGTCGCGATGTAGAGTGTCGCGCCTGCAGCGACCGATCCGGCGATGAGAATAAATCCCGCAAATTTAAGGAACGGAAAAGTCTGTGTGATATGGCCACTGTAAGTTGAGAGGGCGAGGCCGAATAGTATACCCGCCGACAGCATGTCGAAGAGTCTCTCCAATACGATTGTTCCAAAGACACCGCTGACACTGATGCTCTCAAGCCGTCCGGTGGAGTAGGCGCGCACAAGTTCTCCGAGCCGCGGGACAAAATTATTGGCAAGATACCCAACCATCACGCTTCCCCAGGTATCTATCAATGAGATTTCTTTCTTCAGCTCCCGGAGTATTACGCGCCAGCGGAGCGCGCGGATAACGTGACTCGAAAGGACAACCGCGGTTGTCAGAAGCAGAATTCCGAAGTTGGCCTTGAGCGCGTCTCTGATCAATGAGCTGAAGGATATATCTTTAAACGCAATGAAAACGAAAAGGAGGGCTATAATTATCCCGACCAGCGATCGCTTCCAGCTCGATTGCTTCAATGATTAATTTCCGTAAACAGAGATGATGAAGATTCTCAATTCAGCGGCTTCTCATGTCCACGACCTGGGCGTCCTTCGGGGGAATGAATTTGAAATCAGAATCTGATAATCCCGTGTTGATCTTCAGATCGTCGACAGTGTAAGTGGATTTCGTATCGTTCATGTCGGAGACTTCCGCTCTGCGCACCGTCCAGCTTCCGTCGATCGAAATCTTTATGGCGCGAATGAATGAGTCGTCACTCTTCGGGGTGAGGCGAAGGATGTAAGTCGTATCTTTGTCGGACTTCTGTGTCGCGAGGAGGACGGCAAAATAGTCCGTCGGGACATCGAGGAGGAATCTGTCGGGGTTCACCGTGTTCTTGTCGTCGCGGTAATTGTCGATGACGACCTGCTTCGGTCCGGCAAGATAGAACCAAGAGGTTTTGCCGTCGGTGACAACGATCCGGTTTTCCGATTCTATCCTGTATTTGTTTCCCTTCTTGAGATAAAGAGTTCCCTCGGTAGTTTTCACGATCTTCGAAAGCGGAAGTACAACTGTCTGTGTAAATTTTATTACCGCGTCATCGATCTGCTTGTACTTGTCCTGAACGTTCCGGACGATTTCGGAAGCCGTGGGATTGTCCCCCGCCCGGGATAATTGAATAGGAGAGAAATAGAATAAGAAGAATTGCGCCGACGAAATCAGGAGGAGTCGGACTTTGAAGTTCCGGCTTGGCATGGGCATTATATTCCCATCTCGCGAAGTTTCTGGTCGAGTTGTTCCTCGTTTTCAACGAGGACTTCTCGTCCTTTACTTCCCTCGAACGGTCCGATGATGCCGGCATTCTCGAGTTCGTCTATCACCCTCGCTGCTCTTCCGTAACCAAGTTTCAGACGTCTTTGAAGGAACGAGGTCGATGCTTGCTGATGTCTGACAACCAGGATAGCGGCTTCCTCAAACATATCGTCGAATTCGCCCGTCTCGCCGCCGCCGTTCTTCTTTCTTGTGAGGACCGAAGGGAGCTGGTAGGGCCTCGAGTAACCTTTCTGGGCTGCAATAAAGTCTACCACCTTTTCGATTTCGTCAGACGTGAGGAACGAGTTCTGCATTCTTTCCGGCTTGGAGCTGCCGGCGGGAAGATAAAGCATGTCGCCGTTCCCGAGAAGTTGTTCCGCTCCATTCTGGTCGAGAATCGTGCGGGAATCTATGCGCGACGCAACCTGGTACGCAATACGGGCAGGAAAGTTTGCTTTGATGAGCCCGGTGATGACATCCACTGAAGGTCGCTGTGTCGCGAGGACGAGATGTATCCCTACCGCTCTTGCGAGCTGTGCCAGCCTGGTGATTGGGTCCTCAACTTCGTGCGCGGCGGTCAGCATAAGGTCGGCGAGCTCGTCGATTACAATCACGATATATGGTAGTTTAATGAACTTCGACTCTTCGGAGTCTTTCAGTTTGCCATCTTCGAGTTTCTTGTTGAAATCCTGAATATTTCTGACGCCGGCTTTCGCGAGAAGCGAATATCGCGCGTCCATTTCCGCCTCGGCCGATTTCAACGCGAGTACCGCGTTGCCGGCTTCCGTTATGATTTCCTCCGGGACATCCGGCGACACCGCGAGAAAATGTCTGTTGAGTTTCCTGTACAGCGACAGCTCGATTTTTTTCGGATCTATAATTACAAATTTGATTTCGCTCGGATGAAGCTTATAGATCATGCTCATCATTATCGTGTTGATCCCGACGCTCTTGCCTGATCCCGTCGCACCGGCGATCAGGAGATGCGGCATGCGTGACAGATCGTCGACAAAGATTTCACCGGTGATGGTCTTCCCCATTGCGATGGGAAGATTGAAGCGGAGGTCCTGGAATTTTGCGGATGATACCACGCTTCGGAAATTAACGAGCTGCGGCTTGTGGTTCGGGATCTCGACTCCCACGGCGCCTTTTCCCGGTATCGGCGCGATTATCCTGATGCCGCGAGCCTGAAGCGCGAGCGCCAGATCGTCTGAGAGACTTGTGATACGGCTGATCTTCACCCCGCTTGCCGGCACAAGTTCGTAAAGGGTCACCACCGGTCCGGGGATTACGCTGACGCTCTCTATCTGGATATCGAAGACTTCGAGTTTTGATCGCAGGAGCTCCGCGTTCGCGCGTAGTTCCTCGTCCGGGATTTTGTCCACCTGTATCGGAATATCGAGCAGGTCGAGCGGCGGCGCGGTATATTCGATCTCTTCCTCGACATTCCCGGCAGTCGATTCGTCGGCTTCATCCCGAACCGGCACGCTCTTCCTCGTGTAAAGCGTGCGTTCCCCGGCCTCTTCCTCCTCCGGCTCCTCTTCCGGAACCGGCTCTTCCTCGTCTTCGGTTCTGGAAAGGGTCCTTCTCACAAGTTCCTTCGCTTCATCGATGAGGCCGGTATCAGGTTTCGATTTCAAATCGTCGCGGACGATCTTGACCTGTGTTTCCTCCTCACGTGAGGACCTCGGCTGGTCGGCCGGTTTCGCGATTCTGATTCCTTCTGCTTGAGTCTTCCTCGAGAAAATTGAAACCGCAGCGTTCCTTATACCGGCGGCAAGAGTTGCTGCGGCCCAGCCGAACGCGGAGATCAATTCCTGCGGCGAGATCTTCAGCGTAAACACCACAAGAGCAAAGATAAGGAGGAAGATGACGGCTCCCCCGCCTACGGCACCGAACGCCCGGACGAGTGTAAGCGCCGAAAATTCGCCGACGAGTCCGTACCACTCTTTTCCGAATTTATCGGTACCGAACAGGGTCTTCAAATATCCCGACAAAACCGCAATTGCAATCGAGTAAATCAATACCATCGTGCTGACGCGGGCGGCTTTCTTAAAGTCCTTCTTCAGAAGTGCGGTCCAGCTGAATACAAACAGGATTAGCGGGAATCCGATCGCGAAATACCCCAGCGTTGAATTGACAAAGAATTCAGCGATGTACGCGCCGAAAATTCCAAGCCAGTTATGCACGGTGTCTGCAGTCGTACGTATGCTTTCGTCGCCGATAAGGAGTTTGAAAATGTTTTTGAACATATCGGTGAATCCGGATCCGATTTGATCCAGCTTCGAGTCGTCCGCTTGAGAGTAGGAACAGATGCTAAGAGTTACGAGGATTGAAATCACGATCAGGGAAAAGTTAATTAATTCTGATCGGAGGGATTTTTTCGGCTTTCTTTCTTTCGGCGCGCTGTCCTGCGCCTTTTGATTTTTCTTAGGCGATTCTTTTATTTCAACCATTTGCCGCAAGTTTATTTGCCTTCAGTTTTACTCCGAGCCCGTCCGCCGAAGGAAGCACCGGTACGCTATCTACGGCCGCGCAAAATTCCAGATCGTCGGCGAACCCGATGGAGATTAGATACTTCCCGTGAGCAGACTTTCTCAACATGCCTAAAATGCTTTTCTTATAATTCTTGTAGAGAATGACCGCGTTCAGTCCCGCGTCATCCGTCTCAACTTCCGATACCGCTTCGACTTTTGAAATGATCATTCCGGCACATGTCGCGTCTTCGACAGAGAATGATCCCTGCTGTCCGGAGCAGAGAATCGTCCACGTCCCGCCTACGTCGACAATTGCCTGGACCACTGAGGAGACATTAACGAAACTTCCTATGAGCGCCATTGACGCGTACCGACATTTGTGAATCGCGCCGGCTCCGTTGGTGGTAGTAAACACGACGGTCTTGCCCCCGACTACAAGGGGAGTGTATTCGAGTGGGGAATTCCCAAGGTCGAAGCCGTCGATCTTCTTTCCCATGCGCTCACCGCCGAGAAGTTTCGACTCGGCGCTCAGGTTTGATGAGATCTTGGTCGCGTTTTCCAGGTCAGGTGTTGGGATGATTTCGCGCGCACCGTTTCGGAGAGCTGTGCAGATCGTCGTGGTCGCGCGCAAGACATCGATGATGACAACGTTCCTGCCGCGCATGCCGAGTTCGTCCACACCCGCGGGTGAAAAGAAAACTTCAATCTTCATCTATCCTCTCAGTTTTTCTTTGGCACAAATGGCAGCTTTACGACTTGCGCCCGGGCCTTCTTGCCGCGAATATCGACGAGTATCTCGCTGTTTTCCGCCGCGTGTTTTATTTGAACGTATCCCATTCCAATACCGCGTTCCAGGCTTGGTGAGAATGTTCCGCTCGTAACGCCGCCGATTTTTCCGCTCTCCGTGTGGATCTCGTAGCCGTGGCGGGGAATGGCGCTCTTACCGCGGACGGGATCTTCGATTTCCATTCTAAATCCCACCAGCCTGCGAGAAATGTTCTGCTTTGCTTTTAATATTGCATCTCTACCGACGAATTCACCTTTGTCGATTTTGGTGATCCAACCTAAACCGGCTTCAATGGGGTTAGTCGTTTCGTCTATGTCGTTTCCGTAAAGACAATAGCCCATCTCAAGCCTTAACGTATCTCTCGCGCCCAGCCCGATCGGCATGATTCCGAATTCTTTCCCCGCTTCGAAAATCGAATTCCACATCTTATCTGAATTTGTTCCGTCAACCGTGAAGAATATTTCAAATCCGATTTCGCCTGTATAACCCGTTCGTGAAATCATAGACTGTATGCCTGCGATCTTTCCCTCGACAAAATGATAATATTGAATCGATGCGAGATCGACGCTTGTAAGTTTCTGCAACGTCGAAACGGATGCGGGTCCCTGAACCGACAAAAGCGCGGTACGGTCGCTCGCGTCCTCGAGCTTCGCATCACCTGAGACGCGCGACGAGAAAGCTTTGAAATCCTTGTCAACGTTCGCCGCGTTCGCAACGATCATGTGACTGCAATCGGGATCGGCAAGTCGGTATACTATCAGGTCGTCGAGGAGATATCCTCCTTCGTTTACGAGTGCGGTGTACTGTGCTTTTCCCGGCGTCAGTTTGCTTACATCATTCAAAGTGTTTTGTTGGAGAAATTTCTGAGCGTCCTTTCCGTGTACGAAGAACTCACCCATGTGGGAGACATCGAACACGCCGACCTTCTCGCGAACGCAGTTATGTTCGCTGACGATGCTCGAGTACTGGACCGGCATTTCGAACCCGGCGAACTCGACCATCTTCGCACCTAATCCCTTGTGGATTTCGTTAAAAGGAGTCTTCTTCATTTTGTGTTTGTCTTTTTCCAATCCGCGAGAAACTTCTGAAGTCCGATGTCCGTCAGAGGATGTTTTATGAGCTGGTCGATCACTTTGAAAGGCATCGTGACGATATCGGCGCCGATCATCGCCGCCTGGACCACGTGCATCGGATGGCGGACGCTGGCGACGAGGACTTCCGTATCATAGCTATAGTTTCCGTAAATGGTGACAATCTGTTCGATCAATTCCATGCCTTCGTAGCTTATATCGTCCAACCTTCCGATAAATGGGCTGATAAACGACGCGCCCGCTTTCGCTGCAAGAAGCGCCTGGTTGGGAGAAAAGCAAAGAGTGACATTGGTCTTGATTCCTTCTGCCTTCAACTTCTTAACGGCCTTCAGCCCGTCCTTAATCAGGGGAATCTTCACGACAACATTGTTTGCTATCTTCGCGAGCTCCCGGCCTTCGTTCATCATTCCGTCGACGTCCGTCGATACGACCTCCGCGCTGACCGGGCCGGGGACAATTTTGCAGATTTCTTTTATTAGATCTTTGAAACTAATGTCGTATTTCTCTTTCGCAACCAAACTCGGATTAGTGGTGACTCCGTCGAGCACACCTAACTCTGAAGCTTCCTTTATCTCATCAAGGTTTGCGGTGTCTATGAAAAATTTCATTAAATGAACCTCCAATTTCGTTCAATTCGTGCGCACAACAGGAACATTAACGGGTGTTTACGCAATGCTTATCCTCTGCTGTGAGTAACTTTTAAATATTAGCAACCGGCCGTGAGAAATGAAAGTGACAGATGAAATGGGGTTTCACCTTCCGCCGGATTGATAAAATGAAATCGAGACGAGAGGTTCAGTCTTTCAATTTGCCCTCAAGTGAGGCGCGCACGAATTCCCTGAACAGCGGATGTGCTTTCGTCGCGCGCGATTTTAGTTCGGGATGAAACTGACAGCCGACGAACCACGGATGATCAGGAAGCTCCGACATCTCGACGAGTTCTCCGTCCGGCGACAACCCGCTGAATCTCATTCCCGACTCGGCAATTTTCCTCCTGAACTTGTTATTCACTTCGAACCTGTGCCGATGGCGCTCGCTGATAACCTCTGTCCCGTAAGCGTCGAACGCACGCGATCCCTTCTGCAGCATGCAGATGTAAGCGCCGACTCTCATCGTCCCGCCTTTTTCCTTTACGTTCTTCTGACCGGGCATTATGTCGATGACGTTGTGTGCGGTCTTCTTGAATTCTGTGGAGTTCGCGTCCTTCCAGCCCACCACATTACGGGCAAATTCAATGATGGCGGTTTGCATGCCGAGGCATATCCCGAAAAAGGGAAGCTTGCTTTCCCTCGCGTACTTTATCGCCATTATCATTCCTTCGATTCCCCGCTCACCGAATCCGCCCGGCACCAGGAGCCCGTCCATACCCGAGAGGTGAGCCTGGGCGCCTTCTTTTTCGACCTGCTCTGCCGCAATCCACTTGAGTTCAACCTTCGCGTCGTTCTCGGCGCCGGCGTGAATGAAAGCTTCGCGGATACTCTTGTATGCGTCCATGAGTTCGGTGTACTTTCCGCAGATGCCGATCTTGACGGAGTGTTTCGGGTTCTTGATACGTTCGACGAGCGTCTCCCATGGCGTCAAATCGGGCTCTCTTGCCTGTAGTCCGAGTTTGTCGAGAACAATCTGGTCCAGGCGCTGCTTCCGGAAAATCAGAGGCACCTCGTATATTGTCTCGACGTCGCGCCCCTCGATCACAGAATCCGCCTCGATGTTCGTGAACATCGCGATCTTTTCCTTCGCTTCCCTTGTAATCCTTCTGGATGTCCTGCATATCAGGATTTCCGGCTGTACCCCTATCTCGAGCAGATTCTTCACGCTGTGTTGTGTCGGTTTCGTCTTTATCTCGCCGGCGGCCTCGATATAGGGGACAAGCGTAACGTGAATGTTGATCGCGTTCTTTCTCCCGATCTTAAGCATGAATTGTCTCATTGCCTCGAGAAACGGGAGGCCCTCTATATCGCCAACTGTGCCGCCGATCTCGGTAATGACAACGTCGTAATTCCCGTTTTCGTAAGGTGCAGAAAATCTTCTTTTGATCTCGTCCGTAACATGCGGGACAACCTGGACGCACGCTCCAAGGTAGTCGCCGCGTCGCTCCTTCGAAATGACTTCATAGTAGACCTGACCGGTTGTAGTGTTACTCGCGCGGGTCGTAGTAATGTCAAGGAATCGCTCATAATGGCCGAGGTCCAGATCTGTCTCGGCCCCGTCGTCGGTAACGTAGACTTCGCCGTGTTGAAAAGGGTTCATCGTTCCGGCGTCCACGTTTATGTACGGGTCGAACTTCTGCATCGCGACGCTGAGGCCTCTTGACTTTAGCAATAGTCCGAGAGATGCCGCTGCGATTCCTTTTCCGAGCGACGATACCACGCCACCCGTCACAAAAATATATTTGATATTCCGTTTAGCCAAGGCTGCTCCTCTTATTCTTTGAGGTTGAGTCCGGTCCGATCGACCCATCGGACAGATACTTTTCAACCGCGATCACGTCTGACGGGACGTCGACAGAGATCGAGTCTTCGTCCACGATCGCGACTTTTATTCGATAACCGTTTTCGAGAATCCTGAGTTGCTCGAGTTTCTCCGCTGCCTCGAGAGGCGTTTGTTTCATCTTTGTGAGCTTTTGTAGGAAAGCGTTCCTGTAAACATAAATTCCGAGATGTTTGAGAAAATGGGGGTGTTCCAGGTAATGATTGGAGTTTACGCCGCGCAGGAAAGGAACCACAGCCCGGGTGAAATAGAGCGCGTCACCTCCCCGGTTCAACACTACTTTCACCGCGTTTTCGGAGAAAAGTGTATCGTGATCTGAAATAGGGAATGCGGCCGTAGACGCGTCACAATCCGGAGATTTCAGGAGAATTGAAATTGCCGCGTCAATTGTCTTAGGCGAGATGACGGGTTCGTCTCCCTGCACGTTCACGACCACATCGGCTTTTATTTTTCTTGCAGCGAATGCGCACCTGTCGGTTCCACTTCCAAGTGCAGGTGGAGTCATAATGTATTTTCCGCCGAAGCCTTCAACCGCGTCCGCAATTCTCTTGTCGTCCGTCGCGACATATACTTCTTTGACTTTCCTCGCCGAACTTACACGTTCATACACGTGTTGGATCATCGGCGATCCGTCGATAAGTGCGAGCGGCTTGCCGGGGAACCGGGTGGAAGCATACCGGGCGGGAATGAAGGCGATGATTCTGGGTGAGCGGGCAGCCATCAGCTTTCAGATTTCAGCTTCTTCAAAAATGCGTACAGCATCTTTCTTACTTCGATTATCCTCGATGATAATTCCTGGTGTGTTTTAGAGTCTATAAAACCAAGATCGTGGGCGAGGAGGACGTGATACTCCAACTCGCTCGTTGAGCCGGCGGATATTTGCATAAAACGCGCCAGCTCGGCACTGCTGTCCTTTCCGCAACCTTCTGCGATATTTGCAGGCACAGATACCGCCGCTCGCTTGATCTGGCTGGTAAGTCCAAAGGCTTCCTCCTTCGGAAATGATTCGGAAATTTTGTACAAGCTCAACGTCACCTCATGCGCTTTTTGCCAGACTTTCAGTTCTTTAAAATCCTTCATCTTCTTCACACGACTTTAATAACTGAACGCTGACTGCTGATAGCAGACAGCTATTTGTCGATCACCTTCGGCACCTTGAAAAACTTATCGTTCTTTGCCGGCGCGTTCTTGAGAGCTTCATCGGTCGTGAGGGATGGTTTGACTGCATCTTCCCTGAAAACATTTTGCAACTCGATTACATGCGACAAGGGCTCAACATTTGATGTGTCCAGCTCTTTCAGCTTCTCAACGAAGGCGAGGATCTCATTAAACTGCTCTGTGAATTTCGATTTCTCGTCTTCTGTGAAACTAAGCTTGGCGAGCTTCGCAATATGTTCGACGTCTTTGATTGTTACTGCCATATGTATCTCCTGTAAAGCCGCTCTACGAGCGGTCAGTGAAGCGACACCGCCATCTGTGCGGCGGGTTCCTTCGCGGTGTAATTCCTTTCTATTATGCCGTGAACTCTGTTCATCAGTTCTATAGAACCCTGTTTGTCGCGGTACGGCGTTACATCGATCGGCGGATCGACGACTATGATTATCTCACCTTTCCTTAACCCGACGCTTCCTCTCTTCATGATTTCGTAACTCCCGAGGATCGTCAGGGGGACTACTGGTACTCCCGCCTCGATCGCGAGGACAAATGCTCCGCGCTTGAATGGCTGCAGCTTCCCGTCGCGTGTGCGCGTCCCTTCGGCAAACAGGATCGCGCTTTCGCCGAGCGATATCCTCTCGGCTATTTTTTTTAAGCTCTTCACCGCTTCCGGCCCGCTCTTCCTGTCGACCATGATATGCGCCCGCCCGGTTGCCCATCCGAATAATGGGACTCTTCCGAGCTCTTTCTTCACGAGAAACCTGACGTACCTGTTTACTCCCACTACGACCGCCGTTATGTCGAACATGCTTGCGTGATTCGACACGTAGACGTATGGTTTCGAAATGTCGATGATTTCCCTGCCGATCGTCCGCACCTTGATTCCCGCCACTTTCAACACCGTGTTCGACCAATGGTAGGCGAAAAACGAGAAGCTCCTGTTCTTCTTGTCGAACGGGATCGTAAGGAGGTAAAACGCGGAGAACACGATCGTCAGAACGCCTGCGGTTATCGCGCCGAGGAAAAATCTCATTTCATATTCTCCGCGGTGCGGATCCGTGCGCCGATGGATGGATGACTGAAAAATATCTTCTCGATCCACACCGGCGGATTCTCCGGCGTCAGGTTGAGTCTCCCGAGCTTTCTCATCGAGCTCGTGAACTGGGACACCATCCCGGTGGACTCGAGTGCGAATTGATCCGCCTCTCGCTCGAGTTTCCTCGAAAAATAGTTGCCTGCCGGCAAGGCAAATACGCCAAAAACAGCAAGGATCAGAGCCAGAAATAGGATTGCAGAAAGTGCGATCGGAGCGAGCATGTTGCTAGTGGTATAAATTGAGTAGATCTGTGCCATCACGAAGAATCCGATCACGCTCGTAATTCCGCTGACGGCTATACCTTTCATCATGTGATGCTTGACCAGATGTCCGAGCTCATGTGCCAGTACTACCTCTATTTCTTCATGCGAAAAATCCTCGAGCAGGGTGTCACTAATGATAATTTTCCTCGACCTTCCGAGTCCGGTAAGGCCCGCATTCGCTTTTCTCGTTTCGCGGCTGAGGTCGAATGAGTAGACCCCGCTCATGGCATACCCGAACCTGTGAACCAACGATTCAAGTTTCGTGGTAAGCTGTTCGTCTTGGAGCGGCTTCAGTTTATAAAAGAGGGGAAGTATGAGCGATGGGAAAAGCTGAGCAACCACTACCTGGAACAGGAAGAAGAACGCCGCGAAGAGCATCCACCACGTCCCAGGAAACGTGGTGAGTAAGAAATAAAACACTACCAGGACCACGACACCGAGAATGCTTCCCACTAAAGCGCCCTTGAGTTTCCTGGTGATCCACCTGCTGAAAGT
Organism: Candidatus Kryptoniota bacterium; assembly: GCA_036567965.1. Taxonomy (NCBI): domain Bacteria; kingdom Pseudomonadati; phylum Candidatus Kryptoniota; species Candidatus Kryptoniota bacterium. The sequence goes on along the minus strand of DATCTN010000008.1, from coordinate 31,582 downwards.
CTGGTTCGAAAGATGGAATTTGTGTTCGAGGAGGAAATCCGCGTAATAGTCGAATGGAAATTTTACGATCGAGAAAAATAATTCTATTGAGAATGCAAAAATCAGAAAACTTAAGTACAGGTTAGTCGATAACGCCGCGAGGTGAACGAACGACGATTTCAGTCCGGTGAACGCGAGAAGCGCCAGATATATAATTGTAAACGTAAGGCTGAAGATCGATAGAGAGATTCTTTTTCGGAGATAAGTTCCTGATGGATCGGACTCGTCAGGGGATAGATGGCGTGTAAAGGCTGGAAAGAAACGGTTCGCGAAATTCGTTCCGCTTTGCACTTGATAAAATATATATGAGAGCCGTGAAAATCAATCTTTTGATTGATTTCCGGCAATTATTCTTAAAGATTTGTCTTTGAACGTGGGAAATAATCGGATAGATTTACTGTTGAAAACACGTTTCATGCTGATCACCGAGAGATGGATTGGCCGATGACTATCAAGCTTGGTATTATCGGTACGGGTATCGCCGCGCACGACCTGCACCTTCCGGCACTGGAAAAGCTAAAAGACAAATTTGAAATAGTCTGCGTTTGCAACCACACCGAACCAAAAGCCAAGGAGTTTTCGGCACTCGTGGGCGGAGTACCATACTTTCTGGACTACCGTGATCTCCTGAAGAACCGCGAGGTGGAAGCTGTGGATATTGTTCTCCCGATCGAGCTGAATCTGCAGGTGACAAGAGATTCGCTCGACGCCGGAAAACATGTCATAGTGGAAAAACCGATCGCGCCAAACCTCCAGGACGCCGATACAATGTCGAGCTTTCCGGGCAAATATGACCGTGTAATGATGGTCGCGGAAAATTACCGGTATAATCCGGTCTTCAAGAAAATCAAGTCGTTGACCGAGGACGGCACAATCGGTGAACCGTATTCGGTTTTCTGGGATCAGTTCACAGTCACCGATACGGATAACAAATACGCGAAAACGCAATGGAGAATCAATCATAAATATCCGGGCGGGTTCGTGACCGATGCCGGGATCCACAACATCGCTGTGTTCCGCGACCTCTTCGGAGAAATCGAGAAAGGGATCGCGTTCACGAGAAGTGTCAATCCCGCTATCGGTCGAATGGACTCCATGTCTTTCCAATTTGCGTTCGGCAGCGGCGTGAACGGCGTGTTCAACATGTATTTCAGCGCGCAGGGTTTAAACGAGAACCGGTTGATGATTCTCGGCACCACAGGAACGATTGTCGCCGAGGGAAACAAAATTGTATTGAAGCGGCAGGGGAAAACAGATGTGGTAGAAAGTATTGAGACCGACAGGGGTTATGGCGGGCAATTTGTTGATTTCCACGATTGCGTTGTCCACGGGAAGAAACCGCTGAGCAGTTTCGAGAAAGCGTGCAAGGACTTTCGCGCGATGGTCAAAGCGCTGGATTCCGCGCGTAAATGGGAATCGGGTGCCCTCGATTTTCCGAAGGGGTAATATTCTTTATAATGATTTTCGATTAAAGCTGCGGAGGAATAAAAATGAAGTTTATGAAAATCGCCAATTGTAACTTGCTCTTACTTCTCACACTGCTCGGTCTTGCGCTGGTTGATCCGCTGCAAGCTTCCGCACAGGAGCTGATGCCTGGCGCACAGAACGGACTGACGTGGAGAAACCTTGTCATTGGCACCCAGGACGAGACTACCACGAGAAAGACTTTCTACGTCGAGGGGATGTTCAACCTTTCCGTTTTCTGGTCACAGCATGCACAACTCAAGCCGGAGGCGGTGGACTACAATGACGCCTTTCTGGGAATGAATGTCGGACAAGTCAGGGATGGCCTTGATTCATTTTACGTAGACGATCGCAACTTGCAGGTCCCGATAATCGATGCTGTTCTGATTATCAGGTTGCAGAATGCGGGAGTGGGAAAATCAAACATAGACAACGTAACAAAGGAATTCAGGGAAGCTACGGTGAACGGAATGGATCCCACACGTGAGAACAAGATCTGGGAGTCCGCTACAAAACTCCTCAGATGATTTTTGACTGAAGGCTCTTCAATATCTCCGGAACTTAAGCGGACAAAGACGCACCTGTCATTATGGTCGCAAAATTGCGATAGTTACGTTAACCCTATGCGGTCCGGCCTAATTGACCGGGAATATTCCACGTCAGATTGAAATTTTCTTCGGTAATCGATAAACTAAGTGAGGATTGCACTTCACGACCGACAAATGAAAAAGAAATTCATTCCATCGAAAAATCTCACGATCGGTATTCTCGGTAACACCGATAAGCCGTCAACTTTCGATACCGCCTACGAGTTGACGAAAATACTCCAGGAACGCGGAATCAGATTCGTTCTTCAGGAAGAGATAACGCGCGAACTGGAGAAGCGGTTCGGTCATAATGCCAATTACAAGAGTGCCTCGTCGTTTGATGTCGCGAAGGAATCCGATGTAATCGTGTCGCTCGGCGGGGACGGCACGATACTGCGAACCGCGAGGACGGCCGGTGAAATCGGGAAACCGATACTTGGCGTCAACCTGGGCAAGCTCGGGTTCCTAGCGGAGCTGAACTTCAGCGAACTGCGAGACAGCATTGACGAACTTCTCAAGGGTGACTTCAATCTTGAAGAAAGAACGGTGTTGAAAGCTACGTTCCGCGAGGAATCAAAGACGTCGACATTCTATGCGCTTAACGATATAGTGGTTGATAAAGCCGGATCGCCGAGGATGATCGATCTCGAAACGTACGTCGACTCCGAATACCTGATAACATACAGGGCAGACGGGATCGTGCTAAGCACGCCGACAGGATCTACCGGTTATTGTCTCTCGACCGGCGGCCCGATCATCACGCCTGAGAGCCGCGTAATAGCTATCAGTCCGATTTCACCTCACACGTTGTCGGCTCGTCCGGTGATTGTGCCCGATACGTCTGAGATCAGGATTGCCGTGCGGGCTGCGTTCAAGAAGGTCATGATCTCGGCAGACGGGCAATCGTCCAGCCTTCTTTCGGCGCCGGCCGAATTTAATATTTCGATCGCGCCGCATCGTATAAATCTTTTGAGAAAAAGGAGGAACGGATTTTTCGGTTTGCTCAGGTCAAAACTGATGTGGGGCGTTGACATAAGATCGGAGGAACACGAATGAAGGTTTTGTTGGTTTTGATTTCGATATTTGCTTTCATCGCGGACGCCGGCGCACAGATGGTCGCTGCCGATTCGATCACTCAGGAGCGTGTCCTCATTGGACCGGTCTCAAGGTCGGCGTTTCAAGATTCCACGTGGTACCATGCGAACTACAACCTCTACAATCCGTCCGGAGAATTGATCCGCAAGATCGATTCTACCGGCGCCGGTGATTCGGTGGCTGTAGTGTTCGGGTCGTGGTGTTCCGACAGCTACATGTGGGTCCCCATGTTTCTCCGGATTACAGATTCGACCGGCCTTGCGAAGCATATTTCGTTTATCGCGGTGCCGAGGTCGAGAGGCTGGCGGGATCAGTTGACGCCGGGCCTCGCCATCGAAAAAGTCCCGACGTTCATATTCTACCGTGGAGGCCGGGAGCTAGGGAGGATCGAAGAAGAGCCTAAAGGTGATCTCGGAGACAACGTCGTAAAGATCTTGCGAGGCGAAAAGTAATATTCTGTAAATGGAAAAAGGATAAATCGGTCGCGGGCCGGAATCCGAATTCGCGGAAGATAAGTGCGTGACGGTTAGAATGGCTGTTGAAGAGAAGACCTGGACAATAATCGAGATGATAAGATGGGGGACGGAGTATTTAGGCTCGCGCGGATTCGACGAGGCCCGGCTGAACATGGAGCTCCTGCTTTCCGCCGCACTCGGGATGAAACGGTTTGATCTGTATGTCAAGCACGATCAGCCTTTGAAGAAATCCGAGCTCGATATACTCAGGCCGCTTCTCAAGAGGCGGCTTGCACATGAGCCTATCCAATACATCCTCGGGAGCACGAATTTTTATTCCATCGAGCTGAAAGTGGACAGTCGCGCGCTTATTCCGCGTCCTGAAACCGAAATCCTTGCCGATACTGTCATAAGTCACTGCAAATCGCTTCAAGCCGGAGGAGACAAAGTGCGCGTCCTTGACATAGGCACCGGGTCAGGGTGCATTGCCATTGCGATTGCAAAGTTCGTTCCCGATTCGGAGGTCACCGCGATCGATAGCAGTCGCGATGCTCTTGGTCTCGCGGGAGAGAACGCTTCGGGATCCGGGACCTCGGAAAGGATTGTTTTTCGTGAACTCGATTTCCTCAACGTGAAAGCAGATTCATTCGACAAGGAATTCGATGTAATCGTATCAAATCCGCCTTACGTTTCCGTAAGTGAGTTTAAGACGCTGGATGAACAGATAAAGAACTACGAACCGGTCAAAGCGGTCAGCGATAACGGAGACGGGTTCACCTTCTTCAGGAAAATTGCTTCCATGGCGAGATCCCTGCTGAAGAACGGCGGCATGGTTTTCGTTGAAACCTCGTACGGACAATCAGGGAAGGTCTGCGAAATCTTTTCTGAGCATGGCGGGCGAGATTTGATTGTAAAGAAGGACCTTTCTAACATTGACAGAGTTGTCGGCGCGAGGTTTTTCAAATGAAGGCCGTCGTGCAGCGCGTTAGCCGGTCCGAGATCAGGATAAAAGGGAAGACGCACTGCCGGATCGCCGGCGGGCTCTTGATTTTGCTCGGCGTCCACGAGTCCGATACTCCGGACGATGCCAAATCGCTCGCGGAAAAATGCGCCGGTCTAAGAATATTCGAAGACAACGAAGGAAAAATGAATCTTTCCGTGAAAGATGTGGACGGTTCCGCCATGGTCGTTTCTCAATTTACTTTGTACGGAGACACGCGAAGAGGTAACCGACCGAACTTCATGCAGGCTGCCAGACCGGAGCCGGCCAATCAACTTTACCAGAAATTTGTGGAGCGACTCGGGGGCGCTCTCGGCAACGGAAAAGTGGTGACCGGAGTCTTCCGGGAGATGATGGAAGTAGAACTCGTTAATGATGGTCCTGTTACAATAATAATGGAGACGAAGGAACATGATTAACTTATTACTTGTAGGTGCGATGCTCATGGGAGCTTCCTCCTCCCAGGCGGGCGTACATTCAGTCGCGGATAGGCACGTCACGGTTTTTTATCCTTCGACGGTGTCGGCCGCCTTTGCAAATACCTGCCTGAGTGTCACGGAACAGATGTACAAAGTTGAAAGTGATCGGTTCAGGATCGGGACAAGCGATAAAATGAGAGTAAGGATATGCGGTGACGGTTTCGAGTTTTCCAACCTGACGGGCTCCGACTCTATCGCTGCTCCTCTCAATAAGGACGAAGTGCTTTACTTGATCAGGGGATCCGATTTCAAGGACGTTGTTTTCAAATCGAGAGTTGAGGCCGGAGTCATCCGCATCATTCTCGATCGTATTCGCATAAACGGTGCCCCGTGGTGGTTGATACATTCGGCTGCGGTTTATGAAAGCGGCCAGTATAAGGACTGCGGAGCGCCGCCAATCGAAAACGTCCAGTATTTCGCCGACCTGGATGAGAAGATCCAGAACGCGACCACGCCCAGCGAGCTGAACGACCTATGCTTTTATTTCGGCGCCACCGGAAAGTTTTTCGATTTCAAGTACGGTTCTGGATCGTTTATCAAGCTCATCCAGCAATTCAACCATCCGACGACGATGCGCGAGGCTGCCGGGAGATTGTTTCATGCGGACCTCGACAGGGTAGAGCAGGACTGGCACGACTTTCTCGCGAGCCAGACCCACGGATAGCCGGCGACCGTTCCTGATTTACCGATGAGACCCCGGATCCATTTCCTGTTCCTTTTCCTCGACGGGGTCGGGATCGGAGATGAGGATCCCGTCTCGAACCCTTTTTTTGCTGTTGAACTTGAGAACTTCAGGAAAATATTCGGCGGCGTTCCCTCTTCGAAGAATCGGTTCATCGGTAATGGCACGGGGTTCGTTCAACCCGCCGACGCTCTTCTGGACGTCGAAGGTTTTCCTCAAAGTGGTACGGGGCAGACGGCTCTGTTCACGGGAGTGAACGCGGCGAAGGCAATCGGAATGCACTTCGGTCCCTACCCGCATTCGGGAATCCGGCCGGTCCTGGAAGAGAAAAATATTTTCAAGGTACTGAAATCTCTCGGCGCCGACGTGCATTTTGCCAATGCATTCCCCCGCCAGTTCTTCGATTACGTCGAGTCCGGGCAGCGCAAGCTGAGCGCGACAACATTATCGTGCATGCTCAGCGGCATCCCGCTCTGTACCGCCGATTCGTTGAGGAACGGTGAGGGAATCTCCGCCGACATCACGGCGGGCAGATGGCAGTCTGATCTCGGATATCCTGATATTGTGCCGGTCGATCCGGTCGAAGCGGGTAAGACTCTCAGGAAAATAACGGATAAACACGACTTCACCATGTTTGAATATTTTCTGACGGACAAAGCGGGACACGATAAAGACATGGACCACGCCAAAGTTGTCCTTCGCAATTTTGACGGACTCCTCGGAGGAATCATGGCAGGAGGACTTGACGGGATCACGATACTTATATCAAGCGATCACGGCAACATAGAAGATCTGTCGATGAAGACGCATACTTTCAACCCATCATTGCTGGCAGTCGCGGGCGAAGGCGCCAGTTTCTTCAGGAACAAAATCGATTCAATCATGGACGTCACACCCACAGTGATGCAATTTTTCAAGGAGAAGATTTAAGTCGATCGCTCAAAAATGAATTTGGAAGATCACAATGAATGAGAATGTGTGTCATAAGGCAGCTCGTTCTGGGATAAATCCCATAAGGAATCTACCGGAACTATTTAGAGTAATCGCCCAGATCTCTCAGGAGAAATTGAAATGAAATCTGTGAATACGTGCTTGATGACTCTTCTAGTTGCTATCTCTCTCGCAAATGCGGCGGACGTCCACGTGTGGGAAAAGCAGGAGCTTGCGTTCACGGCGGTCAACAAGTATTCAAACGCTTACAAGGAAGTAATGGTTTGGGTCGACTTGAAGGGACCGGGGTTTGAAAAAAGAGTATACGGTTTCTGGGACGGTGGGCAGACATTCAGAGTGCGGCTCGTTGCGACCGTTCCAGGTGTCTGGACCTGGGAGAGCGGGTCGGATCCTGAGGATCCGGGACTTGCAGGCAACTCGGGTTTGTTTACTGCGGTTGAGTGGACCGACGCGGAGAAGAATGAAGATCCACTCCGCCACGGTTTCCTTCGGGCGTCCGTCAACAACCACGCGCTCGACTACGCTGACGGAACTCCGTTCCTGGCAATCGGCGATACATGGTACGCCGTCGGCACGAACCGCTTCAAATGGTACGATGACGATAAAGAGCGCCCGATCGGTCCAACTGCTGGATTCAAGGATTACGTTCGTTTTCGCAAAGCTCAGGGTTATAATTGGGTGAACGTCATTGCCGCGTTTCCCAACTGGATGACCGACGGCAAACCATGGCATCTTCTCATGGATGATTCCGCAAAGACCACGATCAGGTCGGCCTGGCTCGAGTTCGGCACAGGCAGCGCGAAGAACATGGACAACGAAGGCGGACGCCCGTTCTACTTCCCGGGAAAAGTCCCCGGCTACCCGATGGAATTTCCGAACGTCGACAGCATTAACCCGGAATATTTTAAATATCTCGACAGGAAAATCGATTATCTTAACGCAAACGGTTTCATTCCCTTCATTGAGGTCTCGCGGCGTGATGCAGGTCTGTGCTGGTACAAGTACTACGGCTGGCCCGATTCATACGCGCGGTTCATCGAATATATTTTCGCACGGTACCAGGCTAACAATTCGGTACTCAGCCCGATTCATCTCGACATAATCGACGAGACGGTGAGCCCGGCCGACTACACCGCAGCGGTGCGCGAGGTGGAAAGAAAATTCGGCCCGCCGCCTTTCGGCCTGCTGCTCTCGGCGAATGCTAATCCTTCGACACTCGAGAACTGGGGTGACTCGTCATGGGTGACGCTCCACCAGATCGGGAATATGCGGGAGCACAACAATTACTGGTACCTCACGGAAATTTTCAATCTCAAAGATCCGAAGCCGGCGCTCACCGGAGAGCCGTATTACGCGGGCTACAAGGATGCGCGAGGACCGGGTGCGGCGAATTATACTCGCGGCGCCGCTGGAGGATCGGAGCTCGACGACGCGTTCGTGCGGTCGGGAATCTACGGAAGTTTCCTCTCGGGCGGACTCGCGGGACATGTCTATGGAGCTGAAGGTATCTGGGGCGCAGACATCGAACCGACTGCACCGACGCACATGTGGGATGCGTTCCAGTGGAAGTCGGGTGCCGAGATGCAATACCTGAAGACCTTCGCGTTCTCAATAGGCGAGCGGTATCAGGATCTCGTTCCCCTTGCAGACCTTGTGTCACCGAACAAGACGCAGACTACGCTCGGCTACCAGGGGTGGGCATACTGCGCGCGAACCGACGACAAGAATATATTCATGATTTACTTTGAGAGAGGGTGTCCTCAATCGCAGGTGAGAGGCGCGAGGCTCAACAGCATCTATCACGCACAGTGGTTCAACCCGAGAGACGGGACGTGGAAAGACATCGGGAACGTGACCGCGAACAAGATTGGAATCATAAATCTTCCTCCGCCCCCGAATGAGGAAGACTGGGGTTTGAAACTTGTATACGTCGGAAAAGCAGCGGGACTCGTAAATTGAAAAGCGAGCACTGTCTCAGTTTGAAATCGCTCCTCGATCTACCCCCTTGCGAAAATGTCCCGCTCCGAAGGAGTCCCTTAGGGAAAGGGATCCCTTCGGGAGAGTCCTGCTTAAGAGGAACAGTCTATTCATGCCCCCAGAGAATGGTTATAGCGATTTTTTGTTAAGAGAGGACCTAACGGAGCTATTCAAAAAATCGCGTACAACGGAGGGCGGGACGATCCGCCGCAGGCGGACCATTTTCGCGGGGCGTCTTTTTTGCACCTCGATTATTACATGTGGCGCATCCGCAGAAGGCGGACTTTCGGTCCACTTTTCGCGTTCATTAATACTCTCATATGTAAGGGATCCCTGCGGGACTTTTGGACGAGCAAAAGAAAGTGGACAAGATAAAGTGTACTAGATACAATGATTGATTATGTACTTTCCTTTGTCTTGACATCCCGATCAAAATCGGGACAGGCGCCGGAAAGTAGCAAAGTCTGCCGAAGGCGGATCCGTCCTCTGGCGGAGAAAAATCAAGCGTTCACTACGCGAAACGCTTCGTGAAGTGTAGCTATCGGAAAAAATGGCTGGAAATTTCCGCTCAAGTTGGAAACAAATCAAGCCTCCGCCTGACGGCGTCGGCGATTTGTTTGTTAGGGCCAGGTCAGGGCACTACAGGAAATTTCTGCCGCTTCTACATTATGGTTCAATTTATGATGCGGCATCCTCGATCCTGCAGGGCGGGATCGGGACTAATCGCCATTTTTTTCGAAGGCCGTTTATGCAGGTATCTGATTAGAACTCACTCTGATACGATACCGAAAAGTGGTAACAACTCGGGAATAACCGCCGGTTGATTTCCCAGGTTCAGAAAGGGGTTCCGTAATGTCATCGCACAAATCGAATCTAATGACCGACATTTCTCGTTACGTGTATGGCACTACTCGCCTCGGCGACGCGAAGATTCCCTTTGATGACCGCGTCAGAATTGCGAGAGCCGCAATGAACGCGGGCGTCTGGTTCCACACGAGTCATACCTACGGCAACGCGCTCGAGGTTTTGAAAACGGCCTTCGACCAGGATCGATCTCGCGTACCGAAGCTGATTGTCAAGATCGGGTGGAACAGCGCCGAAGAGCTGAGAGACGTGATACACCAGAATCTGGACCCGCTGGGACTGAATACACTGGAGGTGGGTCAGTTGTGCCTTGGCGGAAAACTTGCTGAGGAATTCGCCTCGGGAGGGAAATGCTACTCGACTTTTTCCCGGCTGAAAGAGGAAGGGTTGGTGAAACGTTTTCTGCTCGAAGTATTTCCATGGACGTCGCATGTTGCGCTGAACGCGCTCCGCGGCGGTTATACTGAACGCGTCGTTGACGGATTTATTTTCTACTTGAATCCACTTCAGAGATTTGCTTCGAATGAATTGTGGGACATGTTGAGAGAGCGGCATGAGCCAATGATCGCCATGCGGACGGTATGCGGAGCGCCCGTCCACCGGCTTCGCGACGTGCCCGGCGCGGCATGGAAAGATTATATCCAGAAACGCGCGGTGGAAGTAGCGCCGATATTTGAGCGCTCAGGAATAAAGAGCTGGACTGAATTCTGTGTCAGGTTTGCTTTCGGCTTTCCTCAGGTACGTGCCACAGTGGGCTCGACAAGCCACAAGGAAAACCTGGACGAGTTCCTGTCAGCAGTTCGAGATGTTCAGCCGCTGCCGGCCGATATCCGGAATGAGATCGTCAAACTTCACCACCGCTGGTCAGATGAAGTTGACATGCATGCCGAACAGTGGACGATGTGACGGGTGAATTTCCTATCTGAATCCGGCCCGATAGACCAGCCGCGATGGGAGAGAAGCTCGTTATGGCGTTTCTCAATTCACCGACTGCTGCTCACCTATACTGCTGCTCAATGCCATAACAAGATCCGTCACAACTTTTTCGTTCCCGAGCATGTCTTTAAGAGTAACCTTGCTGAGAACGACATCTAGCGCGTTCTGTATCGATCGCCATAGCGATCGCATCGAGCAGTCGATAATATGATTGCAGACCGGGTTTGTTCCGGTGTGGGCGTCGCAGAACGTGGGGTTATAAATTCTTCCGCCGAGTGCAGCCAGCACTTCACCCACGATTATATTCTCAGCCGGTCGTGCGAGTTTATAACCGCCCGATCGACCGCGGGCACTCCCGATGAACCCGCCGAGCCGAAGTATTCGCAGGAGCTTCGCCACATTCGCGGGACTGAGACCTTCCAGCTGGCTGATATCCGGTATTGTCATTCCTTCCGGGAGATTGGTACTCCCGATGCGCAATAGGCAGCGCAATCCGTACTCTTCCTGTGCGGTGACTTTCATTTGTCCTCAACTCGTTTTATTTGTTGAACGGCAATCGGTGCGATGTTCCGCGGCTGCCATTTTACATAAATCCTAATTCCAGTTTCGCTTCCTGTGACATCATCTCGGGCGTCCACGGCGGATCCCAGACTATTTCGACATTCACATCCTTCACCTCCGGTATCTGTGCTACTCGCTCATGCACTTCGATCGGAAGCGAACGCGCCGCAGGACATCCCGGCGCAGTCAGTGTCATCTTTATGTTGACAACCGGGTCATCGTTGACATCGATCTCGTATATCAGGCCGAGCTCCCAGATGTTCACCGGTATCTCCGGATCGAAGCACTCCTTGACTGCCTCGATCACCTTGTCTTCTATTACTTTTTTATCTGCCTGTTCCATTACTCCCTCTTCATGTCGATAGGGATGATTCCGGGGGCCGAATCACTTCTCAGTCCCGAGGAATCTCTGAGAAAGTAAATTCTCAAGTCTGGTCTTCAACTCATCGGTGGTCATGTCTTTCAGCACGTCGCTCGCGAAAGCGTAAATCAATATGAGCCGAGCTTCCTCTTCGCTGATGCCGCGCGATCTCAGGTAAAACATCGATTCTTTGCTAAGCTGTCCGACGGTCGCGCCGTGCGAGCATTTCACATCGTCTGCAAATATTTCTAGCTGCGGTTTGGTGTCCACCTTCGCGTCGTTCGATAAAATTATGTTCCTGTTTTCCTGGTACGAGTTGGTTTGCTGCGCGCCTTTGCGCACCATGATCTTCCCGTTAAAAACGCCTCGCGACCTGCCGTCTAGTATTCCTTTATAATGCTCCCCGCTCGTGCAATGCGGCGCAATGTGATCTATGAACGAGTGAGTGTCGGAAAGCTGGTCGCCCGATAGTAAATACAATCCTTCGAGGTTCGTGCTGCTTCCTTCGCCGGTCAGGGCTACGTTCAGGTTGTGCCGGTATATTTTCGCGCCGAGAGAGATCGCGTGCGACGTATACCCGGCGCCGGATTCCAGAGACGCCGCCGTCGTCGCGACGTGGTACGAGTTCCGGCTTTCCGATTGCACGATCGTCGAGTCGATTGTCGAGCCTTCCGAGCCGTGTATTGCCGTGACGGCATTTGTGAAGTACACCCCGTCGTTCGCACCCACATACTGTTCGATGACTTTCACGCGGGAGTTTCTGCCTGCGATCACAAGGTTCCTCGGCTGGATAATGATTTTATCGGTCGGTTGAGAAATGAAAATCACATTTATCGGATCTTCAACGGTGGTGTTGTCGGGTACCGCAATGTACGCGCCGTCGACGGCAAACGCGGAGTTGAGCGCAGTGAAAGCGTCTTCGACCGCAGGCGCATAACGGCGGACATTCTCGACGGCAGACGAGTCGCCAGATTTGAGCAGACGTGCGAGACTTCCGGCAGTCACTCCATCAGGAAGCGAAGAAATGTCGGACGCGTTTTCATTAATGAAGCCGTTTACGAATACGAGTGTGTGGCCGCTCGACAACCGGTTTCGCTCCAGAACATTCTTGTCGGGTGCCGATGGATTGGTGCCGGGCGCGAACGCAAAGCTATGCTCCAGTATCGGACCGATGTCCGTGAACCGCCAGTCTTCCTGGTGTGTGTCGGGAAAATCGAGATGCGCGAACCGATCTATCGCCTCTTTCCGGAACCTGTGAAATGCTCCCGATTTCTCTCCGTTCAACTGGTTTTCGAAATCCTTGAATAAAGTCAAGTACCAGTTCTTAATACTGCTTGTATCAGGCATCCAATCTTCTTTTAATTGATATTTGTTGCGTTAATCTGCGGTGACAATCTCGTTTTTGTCCTTTGCCCAATCGTATCCCTTTTCCTCAAGCTCGAGTGCCAGCTCCTTGCCGCCGGATTTCACGATCTTACCCTGGTAAAGAACGTGCACGAAGTCGGGAACGATGTAGTTTAAAAGTCTCTGGTAATGCGTGACGAGAACTATCGCATTTTCCTTTGTCCTGAGTTTGTTGACGCCGTTTGCCACCGTCCTCAAAGCGTCGATATCGAGTCCGGAGTCGGTCTCGTCGAGTATGGCGAGTTTCGGTCCGAGTACGGCCATCTGGAGGATTTCGTTCCTCTTTTTCTCGCCGCCTGAAAAACCTTCATTGACCGCGCGGCTCAATAGCGTGTCGGGCATTTCTACAAGCTGCATTCTCTTCTTGAGGAGAGAAAGGAATGCGCCCGCACTGATCTCCGCTTCGCCGCGGTACCTTCTGATCTCGTTAAGTGCCGTGCGGAGGAATGTGGTGTTGTTTACGCCCGGCAGCTCCACTGGATATTGGAACGCCAGGAACAGGCCTTCACGAGCCCTTACTTCCGGAGTCATGGCAAGAAGATCTTTGCCTTCGTAAGTCACTTCGCCCGCGGTGATTTTGTAGTCCGATCGGCCGGCGAGCACATTCGCGAGCGTGCTCTTGCCTGAACCGTTCGGTCCCATTATCGCATGAACCTCACCGGCATGGACAGAAAGAGAGATACCCTTCAGGATTTCCTTGCCTTCGACAGAGACAAACAAGTTTTTAATTTCTAACATCATTCACCGATAGTTCTAAATTCAATTATTCGCGCAAAGCGCATGGAGCAGAGAGCAATGCGCATATGGCATGGCGCGATGTGCGGCAATTCCACCTGCTTAAAGCTGACTGCTGACGGCTCATAGCTGCTCCTCAACCGACACTTCCTTCGAGGCTCATCCCGAGGAGACGCGTCGCCTCAACCGCGAATTCCATCGGGAGCTGCTTGAAGACTTCTTTGCAGTACCCATTCACTATCATCCTGACCGCGTCTTCGGTCGAGATTCCCCGTTGGTTCAAATAGAATATCTGATCCGCACCGATCTTTGATGTCGTGGCTTCGTGCTCAACCTGCGCCGTGGGATTGTTCGTCTCCAGGTACGGGAAGGTATGAGCGCCGCATTTATCACCGATGAGAAGAGAATCGCACTGCGAGTAGTTCCGGGCGTTCTCAGCTTTCTTCGTGATTCTTACCTGGCCGCGGTAACTGTTGTTGCTTCGTCCCGCAGAGATGCCTTTTGAAATAATAGTACTCCTGGTGTTCTTTCCGATGTGTATCATCTTAGTGCCGGTGTCCGCCTGCTGAAGGTTATTTGTCATTGCGACCGAGTAAAATGCACCGACAGAATTATCGCCCTGCAGCAAACAGCTCGGATATTTCCAGGTGATTGCGGAACCGGTCTCGACCTGTGTCCAGGAAATTTTGGAATTGACTCCCCTGCACGCGCCGCGCTTGGTGACGAAGTTGTAAATTCCGCCCTTGCCTTCCTTGTCGCCGGGATACCAATTCTGAACGGTCGAATATTTTATTTCCGCGTCATCAAGCGCGATGAGCTCCACCACCGCGGCGTGAAGCTGGTTCGTGTCCCGTATGGGTGCCGTACATCCCTCGAGGTAGCTGACATACGCGCCATCTTCCGCGACGATGAGAGTTCTTTCGAATTGGCCTGTCTCGGAAGCGTTAATACGAAAATAAGTCGATAGTTCCATCGGACAGCGGACGCCCTTCGGTACATATGCAAATGAGCCGTCGCTGAACACAGCCGAGTTGAGTGACGCGAAAAAATTATCCGTGTACGGTACTACCGTTCCAAGATACTTCCTTACAAGGTCAGGATATTTCTGAAGAGCTTCCGACATCGAGCAGAAAATAATTCCGAGCTCGCTCAGCTTTTCTTTGAATGTAGTCGCGACCGAAACACTGTCGAACACCGCGTCCACAGCAACGCCGGCAAGCCGCTTCTGTTCTTCGATCGGGATTCCCAGCTTTTCAAAGGCCTTGACGAGACTCGGGTCCGCTTCGCCGAGGTCATTGAGCTGTGGTTTCCTTTTTGGGGCGGCGTAATAAATGATGTCCTGGTAGTCGATCGGACCGTACTTCACGTTCGACCAGTGCGGTTCCTTCATCGTGAGCCAGTGCCGGTAAGACTTAAGCCGCCACTCGAGCATCCATTCGGGCTCGTTCTTTTTCTTCGAGATGAGCCGGATTACATCCTCGTCCAGACCCTTTGGGATTTTCTCTTCCTCGACGTCAGAGACGAATCCGTACTTGTATTCGCTGTTGGCTAGCTGTTCGACAGTAAGATCGTTGCTGCTGTTCTTCATTAAATTCTCCAAACTAAAATCGCGAGCCGGTTCCAGGCCGGCGTCAGTATTATTTTACCTAATCTGGATTTTAAAGTCAAGATTGAAGCTTTTCCCCCGGGAATCCTGATTTTTTCGGCTATTTGTAGTTATTCCGCAGATAAATTCCGTCGAACAGGAATTTAGACGGTAGCGATGACTTGCCTCCTTTTGATCGCCCCCTTTGGCAAGTAGATGGGAGAATCACATCTATGCGTACTTTGCGGTTAGGCACGGAGGAGTTCTTAGCCGCAGAGGACGCAGAGAGCGCGGGGACATCCGTCACCTGATCGGTGAGTTGACCTCAGCTCAAATTCAACCGCGAATATTCAGCTAGTGAGACTTAAATTTGTTCAATCAATTCATTAACCGAACTGGAGCCAGTCATGTTGAAGAGAGCCGCAGTATCATTTCTCGCTCTTCTCCTTTTTCAAACACTTACAAACGCGCAGAAGCGCCCGATAACCGTCGAAGATATGTGGAAGATGAATAGAGTCTCCGCTCCGCAAGTCTCTCCCGACGGAAAAACCGTTGCGTATGTCATCACGTCATACGATATGGAACAGAACAAAGGAACATCCAGGATCTATCTTGTCCCGGTTGGCGGAGGCGAATCGAGCGAGTTAAGCAACGGCATGAAGTCGAGCAGCGATCCGGTCTGGTCGCCCGACGGAAAAGATCTAGCATTTGTTGCCGACGACTCGACAGGGACATCGCAGATCTATATTTCAACTGCAACCGGTTCGAATGTCACGGAGCTGACACATATTGCACTTGGCACGGGCGGTCTCCTGTGGTCGCCGGACGGGAAGTACATTGCATTCACTTCGGATGTTTATCCGGATTGCAATTCGGATTCGTGCAATGCCGTGCGTGCCAAGCAAGTCGAAGAGAGCAAGGTGAAGGCAAAATTATTCACGAGCCTACCATACAGAGTCTGGAATTACTGGAAAGACGGCAAGCGGAGTCATCTCTTCGTGGTCAATGTCGACAGCAGCACGACAGTCGACCTGACACCCGGCGATTACGACACGCCGCCGATCGATCTTGGTGGAAGAATGGATTACGCGTTCTCTCCCGACAGCAAGGAAGTGTGTTTTGTGCGCAACACAGATCGCATGGTAGCGGTAAGCACGAACAACGATCTCTTCACCGTCAGTGTCACGGGCGGAAAGGCAAATAGAATTACCACAAACCCGTCGAACGACAATCAACCTCTTTACTCACCCGACGGGAGATATATAGCTTATCGTGCGCAATTGACCGCGGGATTTGAATCTGACAGGTCGCGACTAATGCTGTACGACAGGAAGGATGGAACCATCATAAACCTCACGGACAAATACGATCGATCCGTGGATGAAGTCATCTGGTCTCCGGACAGCAAGAACCTCTACTTCAACTCAGACGACGAAGGCTATCATAATATTTATCGGGCTGACGCGACTTCAGGACGGGTCACGAAAATCACGGACAAGTTCACCGCGACAGATCTCTCGATAACGCCCGACGGAAGCGGATTGATTTTTCTGAAACAGACAGTTACTCATCCGAATGATATTTATGGGCTCGATCTTTCATCCCGGTCGCTAACCCAGCTCACTCACGCAAACGACGTACTCCTCGGTCAGCTCGACATGAATCCGTGGGAGCCGTTCTGGTTCAAGGGAGCGGACGGGACGAGAGTCGAAGGGTTTATTATCAAGCCGCCCAACTTCGATCCGCACGCCAAGTACCCGATGGTGTATCTCGTCCACGGAGGTCCGCAGGGACAATGGCTGGACGAATTCCACTACAGGTGGAACGCCGAGCTTTTCGCTGCGCCGGGATATGTGGCTGTCATGGTTAACCCGCGCGGCTCGACCGGTTACGGCCAGGAATTTACAAACGAGATAAGCGGAGACTGGGGAGGGAGAGTCTTCACCGACTTGATGAACGGAGTCGATTACGTCACCAGTCATTATTCATTTATAGACAGAAACAGGATCGCGGCCGCGGGCGCTTCGTACGGCGGTTACATGATGAATTGGATGGAAGGCCACAACGACAGGGGAATATTCAAATGTCTTGTGAGCCACGATGGAGTGTATGACGCGGCGAGCATGTTCGGGTCGACGGAAGAATTGTGGTTCCCGATCTGGGAGTTGAAAGGCACGCCCTGGTCGAACCCGACCTTGTATCACAAATGGTCTCCAAGCAGTTACGTCCAGAACTTCAAGACGCCGATGCTCGTGATCCACAGCCAGAACGATTTCCGGCTCGACGTGAGCCAGGGCTTCCAGCTCTTTACGGCGCTGCAGATGCAGGGAGTTCCGTCCGAAATGCTCTATTTCCCGAACGAATATCATTTCGTCGTAAAGCCGCAGGACTCCAAGTTGTGGTACCATACTGTCCTCAACTGGATCGGGAAATACATTGCTCGATGATCGTTGACGATGATTCTGAAAATATTCTCGTGATATGCTGTCTTCTCGTGCGGATGAAAAAACCAACAAGCGAGCCAATCCGCGCGAAAAGTTTTGCTTTCTCCTCCTCAAATGAGAAATTGATTGAAGAGGCGGGATGTCAGATCACAAGAGATTATTTAATAGAAACGGGATAACGCTATGTTAGGATCAGATCAAAGTCTGGACGCGTCGAAACTTATCCAGTTAATGCTGTCGCCTGCGGTGATGATTAGCGCGTGCGGACTCCTCCTTCTCGGCGCGAACAATAAGTACTCGAGCGTTCTCAACCGGATTCGACTCATAAACGACGAGAAGCGACGGCTTACAAGCCGAGCGGTCGACCGCAACTTCACCCCCGAGGAAAATCTTCGCCTCGAGAGCACCGCCAGACAGTTGAAGCATCTCGGTGAGCGCGCGAGACTCGTGAGAAACTCCGTCATGAGCTATTCCATCGCGGCCGCTTTCTTCGTCCTGAGCTCGCTTCTCCTTGGAGTCGCTCTGTTCCAGGGGTTCGTGGAGCTTCATTATCTCTCGACAGGTGCTTTCCTCATCGGCATGGTCATGGTTTTCTCCGGAGTCGTATTCGGCGTGCTGGAGTCGAAGAAGGGCTACGACATTGTCCAGCTCGAGATAAACGCGGAACAGTAGATCCAAAAAAGTCAGGAGGGAGAAATGGCGGCGGTTGTATTCGATATTGAAACGGCGGGGTTCCCGCCTGAGGATTTCGACAAGGCTCAGATCGATTACCTTATGAAGAACGCTGAGAAAGAGGACGACGACGAGAAGCGCCAGGAAGCGCGCGACGAACTCATTAAGCAGTTCAATCTCTGGCCCCTCACAGCCAGGATAGTGGCGATCTCTCTTCTCAATGTCGAGTCCGGGAGCGGCAGCTCTCTGTACATGGCGGATGAAGAATCGGAGACGGAGCGGAAAGACGGCGACAAAACATTCACGTACGTTGCCGGGGACGAGAGGAGAATACTCGAGAAATTCTGGGAATACATTTCACATTTTGACGACTACATTACATTCAACGGCAGGAGCTTCGACTGTCCGTTTATAATGCTTCGCTCGGCGATACTCGGAATCAAGCCAACGAGGGACCTGATGGCGGGAACCAGGTACCAGATGCCGCACCATGTCGACCTTCTCGAGGAGTTAAGCTACCACGGGGCTACACGGCGATTCAATCTCGACTTCTACTGCAAGTCCTTCGGGATTGAGAGTCCCAAGTCGCACGGCATGACGGGATACGACATCAACGATTACTTCCGGCAGAAGAAGTTTGTCGATATCGCCGAGTACTGCATGGGCGACGTGATAGCCACGGCGCAACTCTACAGGAAATGGAAGGAACTCCTCACCGGTATAAAATGGTAGGACTGACAGAGAGGCAAAGGGAAGCGCTCGAGTTAGAGAAGCACATTTCGGTAACCGCGAACGCCGGCTCTGGCAAGACGCGAGTCCTCGTCGAGCGGTACGTGGAAGCTGTCGGCGGCGGTGTCGACATCGAAAACATTCTTTGTCTCACGTTCACGGATAAGGCGGCGCTCGAGCTCCGGCAGAAAGTAATCGAGAGGATATCCTCCGAGATTTCCGTCCCCGGGCAGAAACCGGGAAACTCCGAACGCGCCCGTCTCCTGCGGCGGGCATCTCGAAAGATGCTCGAAGCAAACATAAGTACGATCCATTCGTTCTGCTCCCAAATCTTGAGAGAGTTTCCGGTAGAAGCGGGGATAGACGCAAATTTCAAAGTCCTCGAGGAATTCGACGCCGCCACACTCAAAGAAGAATCTTGCGATGAGGCCATTCGAAGCAAGCTGGTTGAGGAGCGCACAAATACTGAGGAGCAGGACCGGAAGGCGCACAACTTCCTTGTCCGCATCGGTTACAAGAAAACGATGGAGCTTCTTCAATTGCTCCTGGCGGGAAGAGAAAAGATCGAACATCTCGAGATTGCGAAAAAACCTCTGCTGCTGGATGAAGACGAGATTCGCAAAAGCTGGACCGGAATAGCAAGTGAAGTAGTGAAGATAGTCAGAGAATTCGTAGACCTCGCGAGAAATGACGGATTCGGGGATGCGGTTATTTCACTTGAGAATGCAATCTCCGTAAAGAATGTGGGTGTCGCGGAAATTCTCAAGCCGCTTTCCGATCTCCTCGAAATACTTCTCACGAAGGATGGCACTGTCAGGAAAAAAGTGAAAATGAAATCCGGTGTCGCTGGAATTCCGGATAGTGCGGCGGGACTACTCGATCTCGCGTATTCGCCGTTCAGAAAGAGTTCCGGCGGCACAGTAAAGACCTCTCCCGCGGAATATCTCGGAATGCTGAAAGTCATGATGCAGTTGTATGAAGTGAGCGCGTCAAACTACTCGCGGAAGAAATACGCGATGGGAGCTCTCGACTTCGACGACCTCCAAATCTTCATGGTGCGGTTGCTCCGTTCAAATGAGGCGGTGAAAGAGATGCTCGCGTCGAGATTCTCTCACATAATGGTCGACGAATTCCAGGACACGAATTTTTTGCAGTACGATATTTTCAGGAGCATACTGAGAGATTTTTCAGGCGCCGCGAAACTGTTCGTGGTAGGCGACCCGAAACAATCGATATATCGTTTCAGGAACGCGCAGGTCGAAGTCTCCAGGAAAACCGAAAACGATCTTGTCGGGTTGCCCGACGGCAAGAGCGTCTCGCTCACAGAAAGCTTTCGGATGAATACCGGCATCGCTTCATTCGTGAACGAAATGTTCTCGGGCGTAATGAGTTCATCAGGTGATTACGGTATCATGCCTCCTCGGACCGGTTACGATGCTCTGGTCCCGAAGCGCACGGAGGGGAAGGCGGATCCCGTCGAGATCTTCATACCTGAGGAGTATTCATCCGAGGACGAAACCGAAGAAGCACCAGAGAGGGCGTTGGCTCTCAAAGCGGATGAGTTGCAGGCTGCGTTTACTGCTTCTCGTATAAGGACAATGGTCGACTCGAAAGAAAAGCGCAAGGACGTGAAGTCTTCAGAAGGACTGAAGGAGATAAAGTTTGGCGACGTCGCCATTCTCTTGAGGTCGCGTGTGCGACTCGCGCTCCTCGAAGAAGCGCTGACCAGGTACAGAGTGCCGTATATCGTGAGCTCGGGGATCGGGTTCTATTCGTCCCAGGAAGTCTACGACCTGACCGCTTATCTCTCTTTCCTCCTCGACAACAATTCCGACATTTCACTTCTGACCGTTCTCAGGTCTCCTTTCTTCGGCATTTCAGAAAATGAATTATTTGAAATGTCCTTCTGCGGCGGAAGGACGCTCTTAGAGCGGTTAAAAAGTTTTGCGCAATCGGAAAAAGGGACGGAAGAAACGAAGTACGCGGTCGCAGTTCTGGACGAAGAGATCGACCTGGCTCACCGGCTTACAATACCCCAGCTTCTTGACAGGATCCTCGGGCGAACCGGCTGGCTCGGAGCGTATTTGCAGTCGCCTACAGGCGGACAGCGGATTGCAAACCTCAGGAAACTCATGGGTATTGCGCGCGAGTTCGAAGGACGCGGGTTCAATAATCTTTATGACTTCGTCGAACGCATAAAATATCTCAAGGTAAACGCGCGCGAAGGGCAGGCGGCATTTGAAGAGAACGTGGACGCTGTGAAGATCATGACGGTCCACGCCGCGAAGGGACTCGAGTTTCCAGTTGTGTTCATCCCCTTCTGCGATTCGCGTACAAACCGCGGAGACGATCTAATCATTAACGATAATGTCGGTGTACTGCCGGTCATCTCAGGGGAATTCCCGCCCGAGATGAATATTTACAGGCGGCTCGAGGACCTGAGCGAGCAGGCGGAGACCGCAAGACTTTTCTATGTGGCATGCACTCGGGCGATGGACAAGGTCGTTCTCACAACGAAGCGGAGGAAGAGCGCTCCAAAGCCGGGCATCGGATGCTTCGGCGACATAATCGCGAAGAGAATGGATTTCTCAAAAATTCCGGGCGACAGTTACTACGATCTCCCGGGGGTGCGCGTGAAGATACAGACCGGGCTCCCTGAGGTAAAAGTGTCAGTCCCGCGCGGGAAGACCGCGACCCGTCGGCTTGGAGAACTGTTCCTTGGTCCAGTTCCCGCGGAGATAGACGGCGAGATGTATTCGGCGACGCTCCTCCAGACGTTCAAGTTATGTCCAACGAAATATTTCCTCAGGTATCTCCTGGGAATGCCCGTTCCGGGAGCGAAAGCCGGATCGGCCGACGACTTTGACTTCAGCGATACGATCAAGTCGACGTTAAAGGGCGAGATCATACACGAAGTCCTCCAGCTGATTTTGTCGGGCGGGAAATCCGGAGACGATGCCATAAAATCTGCATCGGAGATTTCGATCAAATCCCGCATTGCGGAAGAAGAGGGTGTCGGGTTGGACGAGCTCGTCGGGACGGTGAGTGAAAACGTTCATAATGCGATTCAGACACTCGGTCAAATCATAAATGGCGGAGAGAAATTTTACGAGCAGACCATAACTAGAAAGTTCGGGAGTGATTTTCTTACGGGGACACTCGATTTGTTGGTTAAGGATGAAAAAGGATATCACATTTACGATTACAAGACAAACCGGCTCGATCGCCCTGCTTCCGAAATTTTTTCAGACTACGATGTCCAAATGAAATTTTACGTGACTCTTTGTGCGAGTCTCGCGCCGGAGCAGGACGAATTCGACGCCACTATAATATTCACGCGCGAGCCGGGGAAATATCTTACAAAGAAGTACACGCGGACGGAGATCGGTGAATTCGAAAAAGAGATGGAAGGAATGATTCGCGAGATAAAGAAAATAGAATCGCCGAGCGGCTTTATTCCGGGCGGGCTGGAGAAGTCTCTGCCGGTCCGTACTCCGCATTGTCAGGAGTGCGACTATTATTCGGGGAAGAGTTGCCTGTTGGGAAAGGGAGCGAGGGGTTAGCACTTAGGAATTTAGCTCTTAGCATTTAGCTAACAGCTAACTTCTAATGGCTAATCACTGATCCCTGATCTCTGATCGCTGATGGCCTATTGCTGACCGCTCCTCTTGACACTCCGTTTCGTGCAATCTATATTCGTTCAAGCCTGTCCTGACGACAGGAAGGAATGGTCCGCTGCCTAAGGGTCGGGCTGATGGCGGAATCTCATGGAAGGGCGGCGGGAAATCTCCGGAAGAACGCGACTACGACTCAGCTGTATAGAGTTCTATGGGATTCTGATACTCCAATGGTGAGTCGCAGTTACAAAAACGAAAGGTGAACGGATGAAACCACGAGACTTCTCCTTTGTCGGATTGAGGCTGATTGCCATATTCTTCGTCCTGGAATCGTTCAGGCAGATGATCCAGTTCGTTTCGGTTGCAGCCAGCTATCGTACGGAGAACATGGGGCCGGTCGCCGCACTATGGGGTCTGGGGGTAAGTTTCATATTGTACCTTCTGATCGGGGTGCTGATGTTCGTGTTCGCCGGCACGGTTGCCGACAGAGTGTTGAGGGGCGGGGAAGTTCAGGATGAAGAGGGAGAGGAGACGGAGGAGGGCCGCGCAACTTCTGACGAACTCGAGTCCATGATCTTTTCGGGGATCGGACTTCTCATATTCGGGTTATCGCTCGAGCGAACATGCATATCTGTGGGACAGCTGCTTGACAGGATCTCGATCGCGAGCGGCCCGTACGGATCGCGCTATTCAGCGGCATCGTGGTTCAGCATCATCGGCTCTTTCCTGGTGACTCTTTTCGGGTTGTACCTCTTTGTCGGAGTCGAGCGGGTGAAGCGCATGTGGCATAACATGAGGTCCTTCCCCGAAGCGAATGATAATCCGAAAGAATAGACACGGACCGTCAGGCGCGCGTCGGGCTTGCTGTGTTCTGCGGCGCTGAAACCTTGCGAAGGTATCTGAGAGATAGCTGTGAAACCTTCGCAAGGTGACTGAGCTGTTGCCAGGGGGGTCAGCTGGTAGTGGGCTATTTTGACGCTACTGAAATGTCCCATCGTTGAGTATTCTACGGCGTTCAAAAAAAACACAAATGTCATTCCCGAACGCTCCTATGCCGCTCAATTATTCTATACGAGTATGTCCCGTCAGAATTATTTATATGTCGGGATGGCGCAAAAAGCGCTCACGGCATGCCGCAAGGCGGCATCGGGAATCCATGGTGGAGAATGGAGATAGATTCCCGCTAAGAGCATGTCCCCACGATCCGGCCGCCGATCCTGCGGTCGGACCGGAATGACAGTGAGAGAATTTGTCAATGTCACTTCACTTTGAAAGTAGCCCAGCACTGGTCAGCTTGTTTGCTAAAGCCACCACGCTTAAAATGAACTCGTTGAAAAATCAAAAGTGGGAGTTGGAAATGTATAAGTCGATTCTCGTGGTCCTCGTGATTTCTCTTTCTGCCATGACGGGGTTCGCCCAGCAGGGAGAACAGAAACATGATTCCACTCAAGCTGGAATACCAAAACCTGTCCAGGTTGTGACACACCATACCATTACCATCAACGGTGAACAAATCCCATATACTGCCACGGCGGGAACGTTCCTCCTGAAAAATGACAGGGACAGCGCAATCGCGTTGATCGGGTTCGTTGCTTATACAAAAGATGGCGTCAGCTCAAAGGACGACCGGCCGATAACGTTTGCGTACAACGGCGGCCCGGGTTCATCCTCGATTTGGCTTCATATGGGCGCGCTCGGGCCGAAAAAAGTAGTGATCGATGATCCGGAAGCGACTCCGCCACCTCCGTACAAAATGGAAGACAACCCGTATTCGATTCTCGACGTGACGGACCTGGTCATGGTGGATCCCGTCGGGACAGGTTTCAGCAGGCCTGTGGGGAAAGCGAAAGGCTCCGACTTCTGGGGCGTCGACCAGGACATTAAGTTGGTCAGCCAGTTTATTTTTCAATATATCGGTGCGAACAATAGATGGAATTCACCGAAGTTTCTTCTGGGCGAGAGCTACGGAACTACGAGGTCTGCGGGAGTGGCCGACTACCTGTTCGAAAACATGGGCATCGAGGTGAACGGTGTCATTCTCGTGTCGACCATCTTAAACTTTTTGCCGGACGATTTCACGAATGTCAACGATTTGCCGTACGTACTTTATCTCCCGACATACGCGGCAATATCATGGTACCATCATGTACTTCCCGTGCAAGTCTCTGATCTCGATTCTTTTCTTGTGGCAGTTCGGCAATTCGCAAAAGGAGAATATGCGGATGCGCTCTTCGAGGGCGCTTCAATCGACAGCTCGAAACTCAAAGACGTCGTCGACAAACTCAATGAATATACCGGCATCTCCAAGTCGTACTGGTTGAAAGCGAATCTGAGGGTGAACGAGCCGCAGTTCACGGAGGAGCTGCTTCGCAGCCGCGGAGTGACGGTCGGAAGGTTGGATTCCCGTTACCAGGGTCCGACTCCCGATCTTCTCGGCGAATATTCCGAGTACGACCCGCAGAGCAGTACGATCAGCCCCGTATTCGTGACCGACTTCATGAATTATTTGCATACGGATCTCAACTTCCCGACAGACCAGACATATCACCCGGACGCCTACGACAACAAGGATTTTAGATGGGACTGGAAACCGCAAGGGAGGTCGGAATGGATGGGGTATCCGGATGTGACCAGGAAGCTGGCAGATGTAATGCAGAAAGACCCATACTTAAATGTTCTAGTCCTGAACGGCTACTTCGATCTCGCGACGCCGTTCTTTGAGACCGAGTACACCATGGATCACCTCGGAAGCAACATCCCGGGCATCAAGGACAGGATTCACATGAAATACTTCCAGGCAGGCCACATGATGTATATCAATTCCGAATCCCTGCCGGTTTTCAAATCGACCGTCGCGGAATTCATAAAGAGCATGGTACACCCGAAGAAGTGATTGCGGCAGGATAGCTGATAACCGGGGGGCAGCTGTTAGCAAATTAGCTATTAGCTTTTAGCTAAACGCTAGTTCCTAGCAGCTGACTGCTACTTGCTGATGGCTGATAGCTGATTACTGACAGCTGATCCCTGATCGCTCCGCTTGACACTCCCTCCTGTACCATCTATATTCGTTCAAGCCTGTCCTGACGAATGTCAGGAATGGTCCACTGCCAATGTGTCGGGCTGATGGCGGGATCGTAAGGAAGGGCAGAGGGAAAACATCAAGAGGGAGTTTGGCAACAGGTCATAGCGTTGCAAGAGCAGGTGGCATTAGTCAAACATTGGTAGGCTCCCAAACCAAGCGGGAATTGCTCAATGAGTAACGTTCAAATAAAATCCATCGGGGACATCCTTTTTTTAGAGGTTGATCAACCACATTTCTTCGGTCCCTGCTCTCGTTCACCTAATGGTCGTTTCACTATAGCCTGGTCTGATGCCGATCCCTCGGGTAGAGTTGGTGGTTCGCGGAAGGAAGGATTGGGCACATACTTATTGCTCAACGGCTCCAACATTGTCCTTACAGGTAAGATGGAGAGACCCAATGACGGAAAAGTCTCGGACACAGGAATTTTTATTCTTAATGATTGGATGTTTGGGGATGAGTTGAATGGAACATTTTATGCCTTTTCTCCGTCCGGCCATGTGTTAATTAAGGAAACATTCAGAGCTAACCTATACGACAACGGTTTGTCGACCGACGGGCGACTAGCCGCCTGTGGGACTGCCGGTAGTGAATATAAAGATGACAGTAATGTGCTGTGCATCTTTGATCTTGAGAGTAAAAACATGGTCGGCAAATTTGTTCCAATTACTGGCCATGCAAAGGAATATAAATTTGACGGGCCTGACCGCACAGTCTCTCTTGTCTACAAAGACAATACATCTTACAGGTATAGCTTCAACG
Organism: Candidatus Kryptoniota bacterium; assembly: GCA_036567965.1. Taxonomy (NCBI): domain Bacteria; kingdom Pseudomonadati; phylum Candidatus Kryptoniota; species Candidatus Kryptoniota bacterium. Next base: position 5,104 of record DATCTN010000008.1, on the reverse strand, counting down.
GTACCTTTCTAGATATAGCTCAATGGCAAAAAGATCGAGCACTAAATGGTTCAGGATATGAGATCCTTTATATTGCGGAGATTCTTTTGGACAATCTTCATGGTTCGGAACTTGCACTCTATTCAGAAGTGATTGATATGCTGTATCGAGCTTTAGACAAGGGCGTATCAGAAAACACCCAAGCGCTTATTCATAGGCTCCTAGGAGAAACGTATAATCGTTGTGGAGAAACGACTAAGGCAATCGACCACCTTGGTAATGCTCTACGATTAAACTCTAAAATTGGTGTTAAAAAGTTGTACCAGTCGCTTACTGGGACATAAAGCAGGTCCGAACAATTTCCGACCTGTTTTCATACTCAGCGTACAATTATCATCATCAGAAAGGAACATATCATGGATACATTCTTCGCAATGAACGTTCAGAGGGCAGCGGTACAAGCTTTAGAATCTCTCTATATTATCGCATCATCAAAGAATCTTGAAACAATTGAAAGCCGATACAACTTTCTTCTAATGATTCCTCAAGGTCTCAACGAGTCAGTAACCGGAACATTGAGGAGCGCTCAAAACAATCCGCAATACCCAACATTGATTCAAGGGGCTATAAGCCAACACAAGACGATGTATCCGAATAGTATTCTTCAAGATTATCAATTTTCATTTCTTAAGAATCCAGACAAGTTTGATTTGAACGAATTCTATTGTACTTCACTTGTTAACGCCATGAAAAGATTTTCCGGGGCACGATTGGCAGAAATCGAAACTCTAAAGAACGAATCCGCTAAAACAAGGAGAGTCGCCAAGATTATTGAAACAATAAAACTTGTGCAAGCGGAACTTCAACAAAAGTGTTCGGGGGCGTCGTCTTACTCAACAGCAGTAAATGAATTAGATAAATTGGAGACGGAAATGGGTGCAAAAGCATGAAGAAGTTTGATCTTAACATAGAAAAAGTTCTTGAGGATTGGGAAGTTTACCACGCTATTAGGGAGGTTATCGCCAATGCTCTTGATGAGCAGGTTCTGACTGGAACTAAGGATATCCAAATCTTTCAGGATGGAGACAGCGACTGGCATATTCGTGACTTTGGTCGCGGTTTGAGTTATGATCACCTTACTCAAAACGAGAACGAAGAAAAACTGAAGAATCCGCAGTTGATCGGTAAGTTCGGAGTTGGCCTGAAAGATGCGTTGGCAACCTTTGATCGAAGAGGAATCAAGGTGTTGATAAAATCTAAGTTCAACGATATAACACTTGGGAAATCTGAAAAGCAAGATTTCGAGGACATCATCACATTGCACGCCAATCTTTCCGACGCTACGGACCCCGAGATAGTTGGTACTGATTTCGTTTTACAGGGTTGTGCGAAAACGGATGTCGATAAAGCAAAGAACCTATTTCTGAAATTCTCGGGTGAAACCTCTTTAGAAGAAACTCAATATGGAGAAGTTCTTCAAAAGAAGATCAACTCAGGCATTATATACTTAAACGGAGTCAAGGTTGCTGAAGAGGACAATTTCTTGTTCTCCTATAATATTACCTCGTTGACTGCGGCGATTAAGAAAGCCCTTAACAGAGAGAGAACAAACGTTGGGCGGACAGCATATTCAGAGAGAGTAAAATCTATTTTACTTGCTTCTAAAGGGAAAATTGTAGCCGAGCGTATGGTAAACGACCTGCGCCAGTTTCAAACCGGTACTATTCACGATGAACTCAAATGGGCAGATGTATCAGCGCATGCCACCAAGATTTTGAATTCACAGGAAAGGGTAGTATTTATCACTCCATCCCAGCTTATACAGGCACCCAAATATGTCGATGAGGCGAAGAAAGCAGGTTTTGAAATAGTCACAATCCCCGACAACGTGAAAGACAAGATTTCAGGCCAGAAAGATTTTTCTGGCAATGTGATTCAAGACTTATCACAATTCCAGACAGATTGGAACGATAGTTTTCAATTCAAGTTTATCGAACCACATTCTCTAATGCCATCGGAAAAGGCAATTTATGATGCAGTTCCAGGAATTGTCGAACAGATAGGCGGACTGCCAAACAACGTGAAACATATAAAGATTTCTGAGACGATGAGAATGGAATCCTTTGCCTTTGTGGAAGCAGCGGGGCTTTGGGATCCTGCTACATCTAGTATCATCATTAAACGAACTGAACTTAGGAGTTTGGAACAGTTTGCTGGAACATTGCTCCATGAAATAGGCCATGCGCGCAGTGGTGCATCTGATATATCAAGCGAATTTGAAAAATCGCTGACCGAACTTCTGGGAAAGACGGGATCACGAATCGGAGATAGTCAGCGCAAGTCGAGTGTATTTTCAAGGATATTCGGTGTTTAACGGTGTGAGTTCTAATCAGACACGTCATAAAACAACGCTCGATTATTCAGATCGCTACCACGGAACTGGGAATAACGAGTCATCAACAGTTACAACAGAAAGAATAGTTTTGCATGGACATTAATGAACACCCCTTTGTCGATTATCGACGTACAATAGCTGCGAATCGAGAGAATTCTTTACTCAAATACTCAAACATTTTCCAGGATTTCTTAAGGATGGATGATTATTACAGCGCTCTCTTGGTTGCTGTGTCTAAGGGAAGGACAAAGCAAGACAAAACACTTGTCAGTTTCGTTCCCTTTATGGGTATCGCACAGCGACAGATAAGAAATGCATTCGAGTCTTTCATGGAGGCACATTCGTATCAGGGGTGGGTTCTTCTCCGTCCGGCACTTGAAGCAGCCCTGATCATGGGGAAATGGATTGATGATAAGAGGTATGCCGAAATCTGGAAGAATCGGGAAGAGGATTGGCAGTCATATCAAAGAGAATATTCTGGTGGGAAACTTGAGTCGAGAAGCCTTCCCAATTCTGCAGACATCCGTGCTGTGCTTTCAAGGATAAACGATGACTTTATGCACCTCAATCCCGTCTACTACTTCCGTCATTCCAGATTAGATGCAACAAGCATTGATACTTTTCTTCTCAGCATCAGTTATTTTGATGACACCGTGGAGCAGGATTTTCATATATACGCTTTTATGCATCTATGTTTGGTTGTAGCACGCAGCATTACTGCAATGCTTCAAAAACACATTGTGCAGCCGATTGGCATAGATGTGGATGTAAAGGGATTTCGAAAAGCATATAGCAAAACGATTCATCAACTCACTCACGACCATCCGGATGGTGTGCCCGTTTTGAAAGAATTAGGACTTTGGACGTTAACCTGAGAGTGTTAGGAGACACATTCCTTTTCCTATCTTTCCTGAGCTTTGCATCGATCCCTGCGGTCACGCGCGCCTTCACAGATCTTTGGTTCTTCCTCTTGGGATTCCTTTTAACGACGACTATATTCCCTAAGTGTTCCGCAGTATACGTGAAACGTTGGGAGCACGGCTCAATACTTGAAAGGGCTTGCGGGATCGGGCGATCTTTTTATGCCGTATTTAATACCATCACAAGCAGGAAGCATGAGGAGTAGCTTCTAGTTATCGGCTAATACCTGACACCAAACCGCTAACATTTTCTTTCCATATAGATTCGGTTCACGAGCCCTTTTGAGGTTTCACGGTCGAACCGCGCGGACTCATAGCTATTTACAAAGTGAGGAGCAAGTTGGAAGTGTTCACCATGCCTACAGTAAAAAGCGAAAGAACCTTATCAAGGCAGTTGGGCCGCTACCAATGTTACTATCGCTATCTGACCGGAAACATAAACAACTATCCCATGGTGGCGGACCTTAGTAACCCGGGCAAACAACGGCTGTACCACCTTATTACCTTATCGTTGTGGACCAAGCGAGGAAGAGATACTCTGATGCCGCATAAGTTAATAAGGTTTGGCTATGAGGAGTGTGGCGTGTTACTAAGGTTGGAAGACCGGAATAAGGTTTTGATCTCTATGAGAACATTGAACAGACGAACTCAACGAGCGAACGGAGAACCTTATCGATGCGCAGACGCTCCTTCACGCCGACAGACCTTAGTAACCAGAGCAATCAGCCCTTCTCAACCTTATTACCTTATTCCCACAAGAATACTGAACGACCAAACCCGAGGAACGAACGAAGAACCTTATCGATGCGCGGTTGCTACTTCACTCCAACGAACCTTAGTAACCAAAACAACCGGCCCTTGTCAACCTTATTACCTTATCGCTGTGGACCAAGCGAGGAAGAGATACTCTGATGTCGCATAAGTTAATAAGGTCAGACCGTGAGGAGTGTGGCGTGTTACTAAGGTTGGAAGACGGGAATAAGGTTCTGATCTCCATGAGAACACTGAACAGCCGAACCCAAGGAAGGACCGCAGAACCTTATAAGAAGGTGGCCGCTACTTCATGTCAAAAGACCTTAGTAACCAAAACCTACAAGCGTCCTTACGAACCTTATTACCTTATTCCCACAAGAATACTGAACGACCAAACCCGAGGAACGAACGAAGAACCTTATCGATGCGCAGTTCCTCCTTCATGCCAACAGACCTTAGTAACCAGAGCAACCAGCCCTTCTCAACCTTATTACCTTATCGCTGAGGAATAAGTGAAGATAAAGTACAACAACCTGTACACACATTTCGTCATGGTAACACGGGATCGCCAGCCCGTTATTCACGAAAAGAACCGGGAGCGAATAGAGAAATACATTACCGGCATTGTGAATAATAACGATTCGAAATTATATGCAATTTATGCCAACCCGGAACACTTACACTTTCTGGTTTCACGATCTCCGAAATTATCGGAAGACGACCTGGCTACGATCGTTGCTGAGAGCTCTGAACGATTCATAAACAAAAACAGGCTTTGCGTCGGGCGCTTCTCATGGCAAGACTCGGCGGCTGCCTTCTCGGTGTCGAAGGCTGATGTGGATAAGGTCTGCAAATACATACTTAATCAGCCGCGGCATCATCATAAGGAGACGTTTGCAGAAGAGTATGAATCGTTTATGATGGAGTTCACCCCGAAAAGTGGACAAGGAGTTAAGCCACAGTTGATAGTTCATTTTCAAAAGCCACAGGTGATTTGTAACCGAGTGCGGAGTGGCGACGAACCCGGTTGTAGAATATCTCGAGATACTCAAAAAGT